>DASQZK010000224.1:0-2139 GCA_035638735.1 Bacteroidales bacterium | reverse complement strand
TGGGTTCTGAAAAACTCGGGATATCTTCCTTCCGAAACTGGTGACGAGCTTAATGAACTGATGATCGGACAGATTGAAGGAATGGAAAGGTATCTTTCATCCGGAGGTAATCTCTTTGTTTTTCCAGAAGGTACTCGAAGCCGCGACGGTAGGATAGGCCGGCTGAATAAAGGCGTGTTCAAAATCGCCAGACGCTGTCATGCACCGATAAAAGTTTTGTTCATTCAGAATACTGACAGGCTGTTTCGTCCAGGGAAGTTTCTGTTTAACACCTGTATCCCGAACTCGATTAAAATAGAACTGATCGGCAACATTATCCCTGATTCTCAAAGAGCGTCGCCTGGTATTTCAAACCTTATGAGTGAGGCCCGAGATTTAATGGAAGCCCGACAAAAAAATAATGAGGACCTGCCTGTATAGACAGGGTAATAAAAGTGTAGATTCTATCAAGGAGAATTATGAAAGTCCTTTTAATTTCCATGCCGGATATAGCGCCTGTCATTATCCATGAAGCTGCGATCCATATGCCCAATCTCGGTATTGCCAGCATCGCCGGGAACATTGACAAACACCACGATGTTTACACCATCGATCTGATCCGCAAACGCAATCAGGTCCGAAAGTATTTAATCCGAACACTTAAGAAAATAAAACCAAAACTGGTGGGATTATCTACCATGACATGGCAATACGACACCTGCATTAAAATAGTGGGGCTCATCAGAGCATTACTCCCTGATGCGAAGATTGCTATCGGGGGGTATCATGCCACTTTGATGCATGAAGAGATCGCGGGATCACCGGAATCCAAACTGATCGATTTTATGGTCAGAGGGGAAGGGGAAGAGACGTGCCGCAGACTGGTTAATGCCTTATCAGGAGAGGATCGTGTGGAAGATATCCCTTCGCTTTCATACAAACAGGACGGAAGATTTATTCATAACCCAAAAGGAGAACCCCTGGAACTTTCCCGTTTAAAACTGCCTGTCCGTGACAAAAGACGTCTCACCTGGGGTTACCACGTCATGTATAATAAAATCGAAGTGATGGAGACATCGCGCGGATGTACCCGTTCCTGCAATTACTGCAGTATCCGTCATATGTACGGTCGGAGCTTCAGAACCTTTCCCATTGAGCGGGTTTTAGCCGATTTGGATGACATATATTATAAACGAAAAACCCGCTGGGTGTTTATTACTGATGATAACCTGGTACTGGCTCCTGATCGTGTCATATCCCTTTGCGATGCCATCATCCAAAAAAAATATAAGGGCTTAAATCTTGTTACCCAGGCGGATTGTATTTCTATGGCCCAAAACGAAGAAATGGTCAGAAAAATGGCCCTTGCCGGTATCAAATCCGTTTTCCTTGGAATTGAAAACGCTTCACCAAAAAATCTCAGGACAGCTCAAAAAGGGGATATCACGGAGGCTTCGGTAAAGGCTGTTGCCAACTGCCATAAATACGGAATCATGGTGGTCGGTGGATTGATACTGGGATTTCCTGATGATGATGAGGCCTCCATTATTCGAAACTACGAATTTCTTAACTCCCTTGAGATCGATGCGGCATATTGTCAGATTCTGACCCCCTACCCCAAGACCGGTATTCGGCAGAAACTCATGGATGAAGGCTTGGTAACCAATCGTTATGACTATAAATGGTATAACGGTATGTGGGCTAATGTGAAAACAAGAAGCCTGGACGCCGAACAGCTTCAGTATCTTTTCTGGTATCATAAGCAGACAGTTTTAGGGTGGTGGAACCCCTCGGAACTGGTCAAGAGAGACGGGAAATTGTGGACGGATATCTGGCGTTTTTCTTTTAAGCCAGTACTCAAATATTTTATAAATCGTACACTCAGAAAACATGGATGGAAGGGAAGATATCAAAAAGAAATCAAACGACTGTCAAATTTAAACACATTTGATGATCTAAATGATATATCTATTTAAAAACAATTGTTTATGTGACAGCTTCTAATTATACTCTCAAAAAGTTGATAATGCTAAAAAAGGGTCAAGTCAATAAATACCTTAACAATTAAAAAACATTTTTACCAAACGCACGTGAAACAAGATCCCGCTGCCTCGGTCGGTGTGTGCCATCATCTTTTTCTTTTTTAATCACTTCCTGATA
>DASQZK010000223.1:0-5370 GCA_035638735.1 Bacteroidales bacterium | reverse complement strand
TACGGCGGTTGCCGAACAGAAAAACAACAGGATAGCTTTTAGTTGCGGCCTGGTAACAGGTTCAGATGTCCCAAGTACCAGCGGCAGTAAGAGCACCGGCAACTTGATCTTCAGATCATGGAGTCCGTATGCATAGTCGGTAGTATAAAGGAAGCCCGCCAGGTGAAGCATGTACAAGGCAGCGATGAACCAGAGCGAACGCCGCTGACGCAATACCTGCCACTTAATGTCAAACCGGCCTTCAACAAGCCAGTTCACCAACAGGATAATTTCGGCCACACTGGTAGTGAAGACAGACAACGGCAGACTTGCCGCCAGGAGAATGAGACCGAAAAAATAAATGTTCCTGTGATTTATGACTGACTTCATGAAAATACCATTAGTTTTGCATCCGCAGACAAAATTGACTTTTTTGAATGTATTTTTGCCCATAAACCGGAAAAAAATTGCCCTGGTTTTGAACATCGGCGTTATTTCTTTTCTTCTATTTATGAGGGCTTTAAATATTCCCTAAAAATATTGTTCATAAATTGTTGGTTTAAAAAAAATAATTGTACTTTTGCAATCCACATTTTTAGGGAGAATAAACCGAATTACAGGGATTAAAAATAAATTAACGTGGACACATTAAGCTACAAAACCGTATCAGCAAACAAAGCCACTGTGAACAAGGAATGGCTGATTGTTGATGCCAGAAATGAGGTTCTGGGCAGACTTGCTTCAAAAGTTGCATATTTATTAAGAGGAAAACACAAACCGAGTTTTACTCCTCATGTTGATTGCGGCGATAACGTCATTGTCATAAATGCCGAGAAAGTGAAATTGACCGGGCAGAAGAAGACCGCCAAGCAATATATCAGGCACACCGGCTATCCGGGAGGTCAGAGAGTGACTACACCTGCTGAATTGCTGGTTAAAAAACCCGAAGCAGTAGTTGAAAAGGCCGTAAAAGGAATGCTTCCCGGCAATCGTCTTGGAAGTGCCATTTTCACAAATCTCTATGTCTATGCGGGTGAAGAGCACATGCATGAAGCACAACAGCCAAAAACAATAAATTTAAACGACATTAAGGAATAATCATGGAAGTTATCAATACGGTTGGCAGGAGAAAAGCAGCTATCGCAAGGATTTACCTTAGCGAAGGTAAAGGTCAGATCGTAGTCAATGACCGGGATTACAAAGATTATTTTTCCGGTAAGCATTTGCATTACATTGTAGAACAGCCCCTCAACCTCCTTAATGTGAGGGACAAATACGACCTTAAAGTTATCCTTACCGGTGGCGGCAGCAAAGGACAGGCAGAAGCAATGCGACTGGCCATCTCGAGAGCCCTGGTTGAGATCAACCCTGACGACAAGAAAGCGTTGAAAGCTGAGGGTTTCATTATCCGTGATCCCCGCCAGGTTGAACGTAAAAAACCAGGACAGCCCAAGGCCAGGAAGAAATTCCAGTTCAGTAAGCGTTAATCTCCGCTATACGTGTTTAGTATCTAAATTGAGAGGACTTCCGGCTTTATCCATATCGAGAACGGAACTACCTCTCAATTGCTATTAAAGAATGTAAACAAAAATTAATATTATGCCGAACAAACTCACATTTGAAAATTTACTGGATGCAGGTGTACACTTTGGTCACCTGAAAAGAAAATGGAACCCGAGCATGGCTCCCTATATTTTTATGGAGAAAAACGGGATCCACATTATCGACCTTCATAAAACCATGGCGAAGCTCGACGAAGCTTCCAGCGCCATGAAACAGATCGCTAAATCGGGTCGTAAAATTCTCTTTGTTGCCACCAAGAAACAGGCAAAAGATATCGTTTCTGAAAAAATTAAGGCTGTTAACATGCCTTATGTTACTGAACGGTGGCCCGGTGGAATGCTCACCAACTTTCCCACAATACGTAAGGCCGTCAAAAAAATGACCTCTATCGATAAGATGGCTACTGACGGAACGTTTGACACCCTCTCAAAGAGAGAAAAACTCCAGGTCATGCGCCAGCGTGCCAAACTTGAAAAGATGCTTGGCAGTATTGCCGATCTTACCAGGTTGCCTGCTGCTATGTTTATCGTTGATGTTTCTAAGGAATATATCGCCGTCAGGGAAGCCAACAGGCTGAACATCCCTGTTTTTGCAATGGTTGATACCAATTCCAATCCCAACGACGTCGATTTCCCGATACCGGCCAACGACGATGCTTCGAAATCGATCGCTCTGATCATTGATTATGTTGCTGCCTCTATTGAAGAAGGACTGTCGGAACGGAAAATGGAAAAAGAAAAAGAAGCTTCAGCAAAAGATAAGAAAGCTAAAGAGGAAAAAGCGGCCCGTAAAAAAGCTGCAACCGCTGAAGATGACGAGGATATGGAAGAAGAAGTAGTTGAAAAGAAACGTTCTATATCTGTCGATGATGACGACGATCTGGATGATCTCGGCACCAAAGGCAAGGCTAAAAAAGCTCCGGCAAAAAAGCCTTCCGCCAAACGAAGAGATGATTAACCGGCCGGCCTCGTTCACCTCTGTACATATTTTATCCGTTTCGAATTTTAATAATTAAAAACATATAACACTATGGCTGATATTAAAGCTGCAGATGTCAGTAAGCTCAGAAAAGTAACCGGCGCCGGCATGATGGATTGTAAAAAAGCACTCCAGGAAACCGATGGCGATTTTGATAAAGCAATTGAACTGATCCGTAAAAAAGGACAGGCCGTTGCCAACAAACGTGCCGACCGTGAAGCCACGGAAGGTGCTGTTCTGGCTAAAGTAGAAGGAAATAAAGGTGCCATCGTTGCCCTTAACTGCGAAACCGACTTCGTTGCCAAAAACCAGGATTTTATTGATTTTACCTCGAAAATTCTTGATATTGCTTTCGAAAATCTTCCTGCCGATACCGATGCTCTCAAAGCATTGAAAATGGACGATGAAACCGTTGAAGAAAAGGTGGTAGAGCAGGTAGGTATCATTGGTGAAAAAATTGAAATCGGTTTCTACGACAAGATCGAAGCCGGAGCCGTTGTGTCTTATATCCACCCTGGTAATAAACTCGCCACCCTGGTCGGTTTCAACAAAGAACCCGAAACACAGGTAGGTAAAGATGTGGCTATGCAGGTTGCTGCTATGGCCCCTGTTGCCGTTGACAAAGAAAATGTGCCTGCCGATATCATCGAAAAAGAGAAAGAGATCGGTCGTGAACAAGCCAGGAACGAAGGTAAACCAGAAAATATCCTGGATAAAATTGCCGAAGGTAAAGTCAACAAATTCTTCAAGGACTCAACCCTTCTCAACCAGGATTTCACAAAAGACAGTAAGAAATCTGTCCGTCAATATCTCAAAGAAGCCGATCCCGAACTCAAGGTTACAGGTTTCATAAGGTATACCCTGGCCCAGTAAAAATACATTTGCATCATAAAAGGCTGCCCTCATTGCGAAGGCAGCCTTTTTTTGTGACTGTTCAGGGTTTTTTTCGTAATTTCGGAGGGGAAGGTTAGGAGTGAGAGGTAATACCGTTCCGTCCCGATAGGAAATCGGGACTTCACGGGACACGGTCGGTAATCGGAAACAAGATGAACCGAGGAAGTCTCTGACTGACGAGCTCAGCGAAGCTAAACGATATGAAATGGTAATC
Source organism: Bacteroidales bacterium (assembly GCA_035638735.1). GTDB lineage: Bacteria > Bacteroidota > Bacteroidia > Bacteroidales > DASQZK01. The sequence continues at coordinate 1,742 of DASQZK010000223.1, read as the reverse complement.
GGATGAAGGACCCTGGAGGGGTCGGGATTACCGTAGCCATGGTTACGACCATGGAAATGAATAACATGAAAACAAATTGGAACTGATGATGAAATACAATCGTATACTCTTAAAACTTTCTGGTGAGGCTCTTATGGGTGAAAAGAACCATGGAATTGATTCATCCAGGTTGAGCGACTATGCAGAAGAGATCCATAAAGCTGCAGAAACAGGTGTAAAGCTGGGTATCGTCATTGGCGGCGGGAACATTTTCAGGGGCGTGGCCGGGGTAAGCGAGGGTTTCGACAGGGTGAAAGGCGACTATATGGGCATGCTTGCTACCGTTATTAATGGCCTGGCATTGCAAACGGCTGTCAATAATACAGGTACACGGGCCCGGGTTTTTTCGGCCATTAAAATGGAACCCGTAACGGAATACTACAGCAAGGATAAGGTGATGCAGGCACTCGACAACCATGAAGTGGTTATCTTTACGGCAGGCACGGGCAATCCTTTTTTCACCACCGATACGGCCTCATCTCTCAGGGCTGTCGAGATGGAAGCTGACGTAATGCTCAAAGGCACCCGTGTTGACGGTGTCTATGATGCCGATCCGGAGAAGAATCCCGGTGCTGTCATGTTTCACGAACTCACCTTTGATGAAGCCCTGCAGAAAAAACTGAACGTGATGGATATGACAGCATTTGCCATGTGTCGCGACAATAAACTACCCGTGGTCGTATTCAATATGAACAGGAAAGGAAATCTCCTCAGGTTTATTTCAGGCGAAAAAATTGGCACTTTAGTCAAAATTTGAATATTTTTGACTCTCTTGTAACGTTTAACCTAACCTCACAACAGATGGACGAAGAAGTTCAAATGCTATACGATATTACGAAGGAGAAGATGGATAACGCCATCAGCCACCTCGAAACCGAACTGAGCCGTATCCGTGCCGGAAAAGCTAATCCGCATGTCCTTGATGGCATCAAGATCGACTATTACGGCAGCCTCACCCCTATCCAGCAGGTTTCCAACATCAGCACACCCGATGCCAGGACCATAGCTATACAGCCATGGGAGAAAAACATGATCGATGTGATTGAAAGAGCCATCATGGCGGCCAACATCGGCCTTACCCCTGCCAATAACGGCGAAGTTATCCGGATCAATGTACCGGCACTTACCGAAGAAAGAAGGGTCAGCCTGGTCAAACAGGTGAAACATGAAGGGGAAAATGCCAAGGTAAGCATCCGTAATGCACGCCGTGATGCCAATGAAGAGCTTAAAACGCTGCAAAAAGACGGACTGCCCGAAGATGCGGCTAAAAAAGCTGAAGTCGATGTACAGAAAATGACCGATGAATACAGCGAAAAAGTTGATCACGATGTAGATTCTAAAGAAAAAGACATCCTGACCATCTGAGGAAGCCTGCCCTTCACCATTGTTTAAAATGAGAATTCCCTAACAGGCTAAAAAGGTATACTTACAATCTGAAAGCTCCCGTCGTCCCCGGCTTCTGAAAAGGCAGAGATGACGGGAGCTTCCGTATTTACAGGTACGCCTCTACCCAGCCGGTTTCGACCATCTTGTTCCGATGAGGGCAGAAGCTTATATCAATTCGACTCCAGGATCTTAAACAACTCATCCAGTTTCGGCGTCAGAATAATCTCGGTACGGCGGTTTTTGGCCCTGGCTTCGGGTGTTTCAGCCGGATCAACAGGCATATATTCGGCATGCCCGGCAGCAGTCAGCCTCGTGGG
>DASQZK010000222.1:0-2245 GCA_035638735.1 Bacteroidales bacterium | reverse complement strand
GCCACGATGCGGTACCCTGGTTCACCTTGATAAAGATCTTTTCACCGCTCCGGTAACCTACGTTTCCTTTGCCTTTGGCCTTGTTGAAATTTTTGAAGATCGCTACCCACGCTTTGCTTACCGACTTTTCGCCTGTCAGTTTGAGTATAGCCGAATCGGTCATGTTGTCGATAACGGCCTGGTTGTTATTTTCCGGGGCATAATAAGGGCTGCTCTCGTTGTTAGGGCAATTCTCGTTTGTTGCTGCCGCGTTATGCACCCATACCACTCTTCCGGGATGAATACCATGAGGTTCACCTACGGGTTCATTTGGCAGGAACGTGTCGTTGTTGACATACAGACCGGCCGCTTCGGCTTTCTTCTGGTGTTGAACAAAAGCAAAAATACCTAGTCCCAAAGCGACGATGGTAAACATACCGCCGAGGGCATAGTTCCTGGCCTTCAGGCTTTTTTTTGCCACTTTAAAAGCCGTGAGAGACCCGCTCACGCTAAGTAGCCAGACGATAAATCCTGACATGATGGGAAAAGCGGCTTTCATACACGGATAGGCTGCCCGCTGAGGTTTTGGTATTACCCTTACCAGGAACCATATCGTGGAAAGGATTCCCATGACAATAAAGATGACCCGTGAAGGAATCTGTATTTTTTTTAACCAAATCCTGAACCTTCTGATACTCTTCTCAAACCTTGGATGTGTCATAGCTTTCGATAGTTTTACTGTTGGTTTGGGACCCACAGTGTTAGACTGGAAAGAAATAGTTATGGGAGGTAAAAGACTGCAACAGCCGGTTTAACCAGGCATAATGTGTACACGTATCAAAACCGGTTATGTTCTAATGTCACCCCACAAAACCGCCTAACCTATAACACATGCAGAAGCCTGAATGTTCTCAGAGATTATTCAGACATTCTATCTTCAGGGCGCTATCGGGATCGGTAAGCTGTTCATCTGTTGTGAAATGAATGGTCTTCCGATTTCCTGGAACAAGATTGAAATAATTATCGGAGAAGGATCCGCCGGTCCCGGGGAAATCGACATGGACAAACCGGGCCGGAACCTTCGAGCTCAGTATAAGCTGATAACCATCGGCGGTTTGTGTCACTGAGCTTGTAAATCCAGCTTTTTCCAGTTTTTCTGCTTTTGGTTTACAGAACGGGATAAGTTTTTCAGTTAGCAACATGTTACCGCTGAAGAGCCGGGCAATGAGATAGGTCGCATCCGAGGGGCTCTGGCATTCCTTTTCCGGGAATCCCGCGGTATAAATCCTGGTTGAGGTATTCCCCGGAACGCTTATCTTTCGGCTCATTGATTTACCGGTTATGTGTCCGGCCGTCGTCATCCAGGATAACTGCAAAGTTACATCCATGTTGTCGGGATCATCGGAGACGGCGTACAGGTCTACTTTACCATCGTGAACGTCGGGTGCCAGAATCAGTTTTTCGAATGCCCGTTTTGCCTGGTAATGCGAAGCTTTCCAGTTGCCGAAATAATCGACGCTTGCCCAGGAGATGGTTGGCCAGCAGTCGTTGATCTGCCAGTAAAGCGAGCCCATGCAAACCGGCATGTTACGGCGGTGTGCCTCAATGGCTTCCTTCATGGCCAGCTGGTGTGTGACCTGGCTGAGGTAGATGAATGAGTCAAAATCCTTTGGCTCGGGAAAATATTGCCTGATGTACCTCAGTTGCATGTTGTTTCCGTTGAAGCCTGGCTCGATCCAGTCCATTTTACTGCGTTGTCGGCGGTCGAGCAGTTTGCTGAACATGGTGAGGTCTTCGGGTTGGGCAAAGTATAACAGCGTTGATTTTTGCGGAAAGGACTGCAGCCCGTATTCGCTGACAAAGCGTGCCACGTTTTTTCCGTATCCCTTAAAATCGTTAGGACCGAACCAAACCGACCAATCATGTTCATCTCCGGATTTCCCGTCCGGCATTTTATCACCATACGACTGGGGTGAAGAAGCCCAGTAGGAAAGCTCCGGATCGTTTTTCTCAACCGCCTCCGGGAGTATTTTATAGAAGATCTCCTGGTATGTTTTCCACAGTAAATTGCGTTGTTCTGGTGTATACTTCTCTTGCCAGCCCCAGTTGTTCCAGGCAATAAGGTTTTCGTTGTTACCGCACCACAAGGCCATACTGGGGTGGTTGCGAAGGCGTTTCACATTATAAACAGCCTCTTTACGGAGATTGTCGAGGTGATGCTGGTCGCCCGGCTGCAATGCACAGGCGAACATGAAATCCTGCCACA
>DASQZK010000221.1:0-2567 GCA_035638735.1 Bacteroidales bacterium | reverse complement strand
GGAAGGAGGGCCCAGGTTCAACGATAGACAAACCCGATGTAAGTACCAGAAATGGGATGGACCATAATTCACCGTCCCGGTTCAACGATAGACAAACCCGATGACTATCGGAAAAAACAATCTCCAAATTATGTCCTGAAGGTTATTTTCAATTAAGACCGGGAGCTTTCTACAAACAAAATCAGATAGCTATATTGAGTAAAATTTACCCACTCGTGTATAATTCTTACACACTTTTTTAGACGTTCTCATTTAAGCAGTTTTAATTTGCCACACTGTTTCTGAACAGACCCGGTATTAATGGAATATAGGGTATCCAATCGTCTCCTGTACCCTAAATGTGCAGACAAATGAAAGAGGAACACGGATGCAACGGATCTTCGCGGATTTATTTAATCTCAATGTGGATGCTCAATCCATAATTTTTAATGGAACAAGTCCGTATTAATCCACCAAATCCGTGTTATCCATATTCCTTTTAAAAAATGACGAATAATCATTCCCGATCCTGCAATCACGGAGACGATTGGACACCCCTTTAATGGAATAAATCCTCAACTTTGGCTGGTCTGATATTCCGATATCCATGAATACTCCAGCTATTTTATCGTTGCCAGAGTAATCATCTGAAAATCTGTCAGCATTAAAATTGTCGTATCTTTGCAAAATAACCGATCTACATTTCTCATCATTTACCAGATGGTAATGATTTGTCCGGAAAGTCTGCTAAAACTCTAACGCTCTATGCAAACAATGAAAGGTCAAAGAATAAGGAATGGTATATTATGGATTCTTCGGGGTATGGGGATAGCATTGATGATAGTGATAGTGGTTGTAGCCTATATTGTTTTTATGACGGGTCCAACTATACCCGATCATGCGAAGATCGCTATTGACAGCATTGTCGATGCTGAAGTGCCTGAATTTGTAAAAGGTGATACCGGTTATGTAGTCTCTGATGACTATCATATCTGGTATGAATCGATTACCCCGGTCGATTCTGTGAAAGGGACTGTCCTGCTTTTTATGGGGATATCAAATGATGCCCTGGGCTGGCCGCAGGATTTTCTTGATAACCTGGTCCGTTCCGGTTACCGGACCATTCGTTTTGATTACCGTGGGACTGGTTTGTCAGACTGGCGTAACGGACATGAAGACCGTCCATGGTCGCTCAGAGACCTGGCTCACGATGCGGTAATTATTCTCGACTCGCTCACTATTGAAAAGGCTCACCTGCTTGGCATATCGCTTGGTGGCATGGTGGCCCAGGAGTATGCCATCAATTATCCTGAAAGAGCCTTAACACTTACGTCGGTCATGTCATCGGGGTACATTACTGATCCGGATCTGCCTCCTGTAAACAAGGCCTTTGTTGTCGACCTGGTTAAAAACAGTGTGAGATACAGCATTATCCACAGCGAAAAGAATATCCTGAGACGAAACGTAGCCGTCCGTATGCTGCTTCGGGGTGATGCTCTTTATGATATTGATGTTGAAGGAGTTTCCATGCAGGTATTATACAATATCAGGAACAGGAAAGGCTACAATCCGGGTGTGTCGAGACAACAACAGAAAGCAACCTTTCTTTCGGGTTCGCGATATGAGGAGCTGGAAGAAATCACCGTCCCTGCACTTATCATTCATGGCATGAACGACCCGTTTATCCCGATTGAGCACAGCATGAAGCTGGCAGAAATCATCCCTGGTGCCGAAGCCATGTGGGTAGATAATATGGGCCATGATGTGCCGCCGTATCTTATCGACTCGTTAACCCGGACGTTGGTGAAACATTTTTCGAGTCGTTGAAAAAGATGTGGTTGACAGGTTTCGATGGTTCATCGTGATACAGGTCCGGGGGTGCGGCTTATGAGGGGGTATATGGTTTGCGGGTGCACGGCCGCGCGCCCCTACAGTGATATTTTTTGGCCGGTTATCATCGATTTGTGGATGGCATCTACAACGATCATATCTTTTAATCCTTCATCGCCGGTGACGCGCAAGGGGATGTCATTCAATATACATTCGGCTACTTCATCCATTTGTGCAGCCTGCTGATTGATATTGGGAAAATGGAGTTCACCTTTACTGGTTCTGCCCTTAATGCCGCCATAGCCTGAAAAAGGTTCCAGCTCGAACCATCCTTTTTCAGCCGATGCATGAAGATAGTTGAATGAAGCGTGAAAGCCGGTTGCCAGGCTGGCAATGGCACCGCCGGGAAATTCGAGTTGAAAGGTTGTGACTTCATCGGCATCGCCGGTAATCTTATCGGGACGTGTTATAAAGGTCTGGGCTGTAGCTGAAACAGGTTCTTCGCCGGTTACGTATCTTGCTGCCTGTAGAGGATAGACGCCCATATCCATCATGGCACCGCCACCCATGCTTTTTTGCCATTTCCAGTGGTTGAAACCCGAATTACGAAATGCAGCGCCAGCCGATACATGCAATACGTCACCAAATATCTTCTGTTGGCCAAGCCGCATGATCTCCTGAGTATATGGTTCGAAATGTAACCGGTAACCGATCGACAGCCTAACATTATTTTTTTCGCAGGCCGCAATCATGTCCCG
>DASQZK010000220.1:0-4893 GCA_035638735.1 Bacteroidales bacterium | reverse complement strand
ATGCACTCTTCATCCCTTTACCATGCTATACAAGCCGGACTCGACATGGGAATCGTCAACCCCTCGATGCTCCAGGTGTACGATGAGATCCCTCCCGAACAGCTCGAACTGATCGAAGATGTGATCCTCAACCGGAGAGATGATGCCACTGAGCGACTCATTGAATATGCTGAAAAAGTAAAAGACACGCCCCAGGATCAACAGAAAGCAAAAGACGAATGGCGCAACGGCACCGTGGAAGAACGGATCAGCCATGCCCTGGTAAAAGGTATACCCGATTATGTTGAAGAAGACGTCCTCGAAGCCCATAAGACATACACCCTGGCACTTAAAGTAATCGAAGGTCCGCTCATGGACGGAATGAATATCGTTGGCGACCTGTTCGGCGAGGGTAAAATGTTCCTCCCCCAGGTGGTAAAAAGCGCCCGCGTAATGAAACGCGCCGTGAGCGTTTTACTGCCTTACGTTGAAAAGGAAAAATCGGTGGCCGGCACAAGTTCATCGGCCGGAAAAATACTCCTGGCTACCGTGAAAGGGGATGTCCACGACATAGGTAAAAACATTGTCGGCGTTGTGCTGGGTTGTAACAACTATGAAATTATCGATCTCGGCGTGATGGTTCCTACAGAAAAGATACTCAGAACGGCCCGTGAAGAAAAGGTTGACATGATAGGCCTTAGTGGACTTATCACACCTTCACTCGAGGAAATGGTCAACGTGGCCGCCGAGATGGAAAGACAAAACTTTGACATCCCGTTGCTCATCGGTGGAGCTACCACCTCGAAGATCCACACCGCTGTTAAGATTGAACCTGCCTACAGTCACGCCGTGGTACACGTCAAAGATGCCTCCAGGAGCGTCAGCGTAGCACGGAATCTTATGAAAGAAAAGGATAAAGCCCTTTTTGCCAAAGAAGTCAGGGATGAATACCGGGAACTTAGGAAGAGTTATTCTGAAGCCAAAGCAAAGATCGATTACATCTCACTCGAAGAAGCACGAAATAATAAACCGGTTATCGACTGGCCGAATTCCCCGGTTTATAAACCTTCATTCACGGGTATCAGGGCATTCAACAACTACCCACTTGAAGAGATCCGGGATTACATATCCTGGGTGTTTTTCTTTGTCGTGTGGCAGTTGAAAGGAAAATTCCCCGGTATTCTGGAAGACCCGGTACAGGGTGAGGAAGCGCGTAAACTGTTAGCCGATGCAAACGCAATGCTGGACAGGATCATCGATGAAAAATGGCTTACCGCCAACGCTGTTGTCGGCTTCTTCCCAGCCAATGCCGTTGGCGATGATATTGAGGTGTACCGCGACGAATCACGCTCCGAAGTCATAACACGTTTCATCAACCTTCGCAACCAGGTCAAACGTCCCGGCAACGCACCCAACATGTGCCTGGCCGACTTCATTGCACCCAAAGAAAGCGGCAGGATTGACTACATCGGTGCCTTTGCCAATACGGCAGGACTGGGCATTGAAGCCAAACTCAGGGAATTTGAAAAAGACCAGGACGACTACAGCAGTATCATGTTAAAAGCATTGGCCGACAGGCTCGCTGAAGCATTTACCGAGTTGCTCCATGAGAAAGTCAGGAAGGAATTGTGGGGATACGCCCCCGCTGAGAACCTCGGCATTAATGACCTGATCCTGGAAAAATACCAGGGCATCAGACCTGCACATGGTTATCCGGCCTGTCCCGATCATTCCGAGAAGGAGACCTTGTTCAAACTGCTCCATGCACAGACGAACACCGGCATAAGCCTCACAGAGAGCTTCAGTATGTACCCGGCGGCTTCGGTCAGCGGACTGATGTTCGCACATCCTAAATCGAAATATTTCTTTGTCGGAAAAATCGGCAGAGACCAGGTCAACGATTATGCCAACCGTAAAGACGTCGCACCCGAAACCATTGAGAAATGGCTCGCCTCTAACCTGAATTATAAAGCCTAACTGTATTTAAAGATGAAAGTAGCTGACAAACTAAAGACAACGAAAAAAACCTATTTCTCATTCGAGCTCCTGCCACCCCTGAAGGGTCGAAAACTTGATGACATTTATAATGCTATTGATCCGCTTATTGAATTTGATCCGCTGAATATCAACATAACCTATCATCAGCAGGAATCGGCATACCGGCTCAAAAATAACGGGCTGATGGAAAGGCGGATCATCCGCAAGCGGCCCGGCACAGTAGCTATCTCGGCGGCTATTGCCTACAAGTATAATATTACCGTGGTGCCCCACTTAATATGTGGCGGATTTACCAGGGAGGAAACGGAGGATGTGCTGATCGACCTGCATTTTCTTGGTATGCATAACCTTCTGGTATTAAGAGGCGATCCCCAAAAAGGGCAGCGGGCCTTTATCGCTGAACATGGGGGGCATGAACATACGGTCGACCTTATACGGCAGATTAGTGCGATGAACAAAGGCATCTATCTCGACGAAGAGATACAGAACCCCGAACCTACCGACTTTTCTGTTGGGGTAGCCGGGTATCCCGAGAAACATTATGAAGCAGCCAACAACGAAACAGATCTCCAGTTTCTGAAAGATAAAATTGCAGCAGGTGGCGAATACATTGTCACCCAGATGTTTTTCAATAACCAGAAATTTTTCGAATTTGAAGAACGATGCCGTTCCGCCGGAATTACCGTTCCTATTGTTCCAGGCATAAAACCCATTACGTCAGTGAAAGATATCGATCTCCTGCCGCGGGTATTTCATATCGACATACCAAATGAACTTGTTTCGGAAGTGAAGAAATGTAAATCAAACGCAGAAGCCAAGGAAGTAGGGGTTGAATGGACAACACAACAATCGCTCGAACTTAAAAATGCCGGATCTCCGGCTATTCATTATTACACCATTGGCATTTCCGATAATATCAGGAAAATTGCACAACAGGTGTTCTAACCACTTAGTCGGTTAACAACATGTTATCGTAAAGGGTAACCTCATGGCTTATTTCGTTGAGCCATGCGTTTATCTTTTGGGCGGCTTCCGAAATATTGTGGACCTGCCAGTCGCCGGAACTTTCCAACAATACGAATTTATATTGTTTTTCTTCCGGGAAGTAAAGCAGGCAATAGTTGCTGAGCTGCCCCATATCAGCGCCGCGATTTTCCTTCTCCGTAACTGTACCCCTGGCTGCTTCGCCAATTAAGCTGTAGTAATTAAACAGGTCTGGAAGAGGAACTTTAAATAGTGTTGTGTCCGACTGGGAAAGATTCATCAGTAGCGAGTCTCTGGAGATGAACCCTCCTTCATAAAGCGGGTGCCATGCCATGTCGGGGTTGCGAAGTATGGAAAACCCCCTTACGTCTCCGGTATTATCGATAAACCACCCGTTAAGCTGGTGACCCCAGGCATTATTCTCGTAAATACGGGCAAAAAGAATATCCTGGCTGACAATAGGATCATCCGTATCCTTCGTGCATTGGAAGGACATTAGTAACAGGGTAATAAAAACGAGAACCAATGGTTTCATGTTAAATATGCTTCTCTATTATAGATGCATTTTAACATGAAAAAGTTGCCCTGATCCTCGTTTTTTTATGCGGAAATTGATTTTATTCTGTAAGGGGGCACGGGGGCATGGGTAAACGGGCGCATGGCGGGGAAAACTCGTCTTACCTGTTGTTTTTTCAAACGTGCACGGTGCATGGTGCACGGGCGCACGGGGGCATGGGTAAACGGGGGCATGGGCGCATGGGCGCATGGGGGCATGGGGGCATGGGTAAACGGGCGCATGGGCGCATGGGCGGATGGGTAAACGGGCGCACGGCCGTGCGCCCCAACATTCATTTCTTGGGAATATTCACCAGGGTATCGACCAGGTAATCCCAGAATTTGCCAACCGATTTAATATTCACTTTTTCGTCGGGAGAATGGGGGAACCTGATCGTAGGTCCGAAAGATATAAGATCAAGACCGGGATAGGTATCGCCGATGATACCACATTCGAGGCCGGCGTGAATAACCTTTATTTCAGCCTCTACGTTATATTTCGTCTTATACACATTCTTCATGGTATTCAGGATGGGTGAATTTATATTTGGTTTCCATCCAGGGTAGATGCCATCGTGGGTCACTTCGGCACCGGCCAGGGTCATGACGGCTTCGGTCATATTTCCGAGATCGAATTTTGCCGAATCAACAGAGCTGCGGATAAGGCACAGAGCCTGTATCTCGCCATTATCGGATTTAACGATGGCCAGGTTGGTCGATGTTTCAACAATCCCGGGCATATCAGCGCTCATTCTGATCACGCCGTTTGGAATACCGTATACCATTTTAACCAAACGGGACTGCGTTGCTTCGTCGATCAGTGATGAAGGCATGTCTGATTCACCGGCAGTGAAACTCAGATTTGGCTCAGTCTCCGAAAGTTCACGGATGAAGCTTTGTTCAAAGTCCTTCACGGCCGCCAGAAAATCAGCACTCTTACCGGAAGGAACTACAACTTCGGCAAAAGCCTCGCGGGGTATGGCGTTTCTTAAGCTGCCTCCATCAACCGAAGCCAGCCTGAGCCCTAATTCCCTTTCAGCATGCCATAAGAAGCGGAACAATAATTTATTTGCATTACCTCGCCCAAGGTTGATATCGAGCCCGGAATGGCCGCCTTTAAGTCCTTTTACTGCCAGCCGGTAGGCTTTCATGCCCGAAGGCACCTCAGAGTCTTTGTATTTAAGAGAAGCAGATGTGTTCATGCCGCCAGCACAGCCGATGTACAGTTCCCCTTCATCTTCCGAATCGAGGTTCAGCAAAACATCGCCCTGAAGAAGTCCGGGTTTGAGTTCAAAGGCCCCGGTCATCCCGGTTTCTTCGTCAATGGTAAGAAGTACTTCAACAGGACCATGTTTAAGCGAATTATCGGCCAGAACG
>DASQZK010000219.1:0-14860 GCA_035638735.1 Bacteroidales bacterium | reverse complement strand
ATTGGTAATAAAGGCCCTCATCGGGAACCGACAGGTCGACGGAGCCTCCGGCACAGAAACTAAGTGGTCCGGAAGCTGATATCGTGTATCCGCCCGATTTAAAAAAATCAAATATAGGATCGCTTGAAAGTGCGGTAGAATCACCATACCCACAGTCGGGATTGCACTGTAAATCAGAGAAATTAACGCCATCCTTAATCTGGGGAACCGGATCAAAAATGTAAACGCTCCCGCTGTCGATCTGAAAAGAGCCCTGGTTGTTGTTATTCTGCATCGTAAATTCGCCGGTTACAACCATGATGCCATTTTCCAGTACATCAACCTTATTGTCGGAACTATAATTGCCATACACAATCAGGATACCACCAGTGTTGATGATCAAATTCCCGTTGTTCCCGAATGAGAGGTCGCCAAAAATGATTAGCGTGTCATTGATGACCAGGTCTCCTTTGTTTATATCAAGACCTACAGAACTGGTTATGAAGCCATTAACAGTTATCCCTGTTTGCAGATTGGTAGTTCCCGGGCATGTTCCGCTTTCCCAGCTGGCATCGTCTAACCAGCTACCGGAGTAATTATCTAAAGTAAATTCCTGGGCGTTAAGAGTGGCAGGAGAGATCGCAAGAAAGGACAAGAGGACCACGAGAACAAAAAGAAGCTTTCCTGATATGGCTTCTTTCATTCCCACCGTGTCAATCTGACAATATCCTCTGTTTTGGTTCCTTTTCATTTACTCGACAAGCCAAAAATAAAGAATTATTCAATTCTAATTTAACCATTGTTGTCAGGACGTTGTACGAGTTATTAACATAAAGGTTCTTACAGCATCATTTGCCGAAATTGGCAGGAGGCGATTTTGGGGATTGAATTATGCAGGTCTGTTCATATCTAATTATCTAAAATTCCAGTAATTACATGAGCTGCCCCATGAGATATTGCTGTTAGGATGTATTTTGAACTCCATTTCTCTTCCAGAACCAGGCGTGGAAGATAAGATGCATTCACAATAGCATTTCATTAGTTTACATAAAAAAACCGGAGATTCATCAATGTCTCCGGTTTTTTCTTGACAAGAATAATTTTCACCTAAACTGTTTATAAGTTTTTGATCTCGGCCACAAGTTTTTGCAGGGAATCTTTAGCGTTACCAAAGAGCATACGGGTTTTATCGTCATAGAACAGGTAGTTTTCGATAGCTGCATAGCCTTTTCCCATGCCTCGTTTCATCACGATGATATTTTTTGCTTCGAATGCCTTTATGATGGGCATGCCGAAAATAGGACTGCCGGGATCATCGTTAGCGGCCGGATTAACCACGTCATTAGCACCTATAACCACAGCAACATCAGTATTTGGCATATCCGGATTGATTTCATCCATTTCCACAAGTTTATCATAAGATACATCTGCTTCAGCCAGGAGGACGTTCATGTGTCCGGGCATACGACCCGCTACAGGATGAATGGCATATTTCACTTCAACGCCATTTGCTTCGAGTTGGGTTTCAAATTCGTGGCATATATGTTGAGCCTGAGCGACAGCAAGTCCGTAGCCCGGAATGATGACCACTTTGCCCGAGTACGCCAGGAGGACGGCAGCGTCATTGACTGAAATTTCTTTTATATTGCCGTGCTCTTTTTCTGCGGCTGAGCCTCCCCCGCCAAAGGATCCTATGATTACGTTAATAAGGGAACGGTTCATGGCACGGCACATCTGGAGGGTAAGAATGGTACCTGCAGCGCCCACAAGAATCCCGCCCTGGATCATTGCTTCATTTTTATAGATAAAGCCTGCCATAGCGGCTGCAATACCTGTAAATGAATTCAGCAATGAAATAACCACCGGCATATCGGCACCGCCAATAGGAAGAACAAAGGTCACACCATAAATAAGGCTGATACCAAGGAGTACATATACAAGGAGTTTCTGGGTTTCATAATTAAAACCTGCGGCCATAATTACGACCACCATGGCCACTACCACCAGGAGAATAAAGATGTTGAGATAGGTCATAAAGCGGGCAAACACATCACCAACCTTACCGTCGAGTTTACCGTAGGCGATCATACTGCCACTGAAAGCGATACTACCTATCACCAGGCCAAGAAGTGTGACAAGGGTCGATTCATTCTGTGGATTGGAGAATTCGATAAGTGCCACGAGCGCCGATGCTGCACCTCCGGTAGCGTTGAAGAACGATACAAGCTGTGGCATAGCCGTCATTTTAACTTTCCTGGCGACCACTGTTCCTACAATTGTACCAATAATTATGGTGGCAACCACAATGAGTCCGTTAAGCCAGGGAATGGTATTTCCTTCCGCATCCTGGTGCAGGAAAAGGGTGGTTACCATGGCCAGCAACATACCGGCAGCTGCCCAGAGGTTACCGCGTCGTGCGCTGACAGGTGAACTCTGAAGTTTCAGCCCAATGACGAAAAATATGGCTGCCAGCAGATAACTGAATTCGAGAATGATTTCACCTGATGAGGGATTGATAATCGATGTATCCATGATTTTATTATTTGCCTTCGTTTTAAATTATTCCGGAAATTTTTTTGAATGATTATAAATGGTAAGCAGGTCCTTTTTACTTCTTTTTCTTCTTCTTAAACATTTCGAGCATCCTGTCGGTAACCACGAAACCACCGGCAACGTTAAGGGTGGCCAGGAAGACGGCAAGAATACCGAGCACCCATTCCAGGGTTGTATCGGCATGTCCGACAAGGATAATACCACCAATGACGATTACGCCACTAATGGCGTTTGCACCTGACATCAGCGGTGTATGAAGAACAGAAGGGACGTTCGAAATCACTTCAAAACCCAGAAATATGGAAAGCACGATGATGAAGATCATGTCTTTATGCTCCCAGAAAAATGATAGTATATTTTGCATGTCGGTCAGATTTTAAGATTGATATGCTGCTTTAATTTTCTCGTGAACGATTTCCCCTTCTTTGGTGACACAGGTACCGGCTACAATATCGTCTTCGAAATTCAGGTTAAGGGCACCATCGTCGCCGATGATAAGCTTAAGGAAATTTACGATGTTTTTCCCGAGCATCCTGCTTGAATCGGTAGGTAATTGGGACGGGTAGTTTGAATTACCGATAATTTTCACCTGTTTATGCACTACCACTTCGTTGTTTTTGGTGAGTTCGCAGTTACCACCCGATGAAGCAGCCAGGTCAATGATAACCGATCCGGGCTTCATGCCTTCCACGGTTTCCTTTTTCAGGATCAGCGGTGCTTTACGTCCAGGGATCTGGGCGGTACAGATGATAATATCTGACTTAACGGCATGATCGTGAACAGCCTGTTGTTGTTTTTTCTTGTATTCTTCACTCTGCTCTACAGCGTAGCCGCCGGCAGACTGATCTTCCTGGGCGCCTTCAACCTCAACGAATTTTGCGCCAAGACTTTTCACTTCTTCGCGGGCTGCAGTACGGACATCGAAAGCTTCCACAACAGCACCCAGCTTTCTTGAAGTTGCGATAGCCTGCAGTCCGGCAACACCGGCACCGATGATCATTATTTTAGCGGGCTTGATGGTTCCGGCTGCCGTCATGAACATGGGGAGAAATGAGCCAAAAATATTAGCGGCATCGAGAACCGCTTTATAACCAGCCACTGTGGCCTGTGACGACAGGATGTCCATAGCCTGAGCCCTTGTCGTTCTCGGGATCACATCAAGGCTGAAGGAAACAACCCCCCCTTTGGCAAGAGCTTCTATGGTCTCCTTGTTGAAAAAAGGATTGAGCACAGCCAAAAGGACCTGCCCTTTTTTAAGCTTTTTCATTTCGTCTTTCGAAAGCTGATGAATGGTCACCAGAACGTCTGATTGGGAGATAACTTTTTCCCTTGTTTCCAGGGTCGCTCCGGCATCTTCAAATTCCTTATCGGGTGCGAACGCGTTTTCACCGGCGTCTTTTTGAACCAGTACATCAACTTTTAGTCCCTTAAGTATTGCAACACTTTCGGGTAACATGGCTACCCGGTTTTCACCCGGGGATTCTTTCAGAATGCCTAATTTCATAGTACAGTTTATTATTAATATGAGGAAAAGTCTGAAGAGGACAAATATATAAAATAATGCTTAGACGAAAAGCCAAAATTTTCAGACTGCATTTCAGCCAACTTTATACCTGTTTGCTATATGTATGTGTTCCACCCGTTTTGTATATCTGATTATCACTGTCTCTCATTAAACAAACCGGGCATTTCAGATGTTTAAAAACCTGATAATATCTTTTATAAAACATGTTTGTTGGTAAACCTGAAACCCTCGGAAAAGTTTTATACTTTTGAACTTCAAACGCCCTGAGACAATCAATTATGGATGATCTATCATTTTTAGGTAACGGAGAGATTGATGCGATAGAAGAGTTATTCGAGCAATATCAAAAAGATCCCGAATCTCTCGACCCTTCCTGGCAAAAATTCTTCCTTGGATTTAATTTTGCTGTTAAGAACGTAAAAACAGGTGAAATCCATACCGAAACCTTTGATAAGGAATTTAAGGTAATCAATTATATTGATGCCTATCGCAAGCGTGGCCATCTTTTCACCAGGACCAACCCGGTGAGGACCAGGCGCAAATACTTCCCTACCCTTGACCTGGAGAATTACGGCCTTGAAGAAAGCGACCTTGACCTTGAATTTTATGCCGGAAGGGAGATAGGAATTGGCAAAGCCTCTCTGCGAAATATTATCGGCTACCTTAATCAGACCTATTGCGGCTCTATTGGTTCCGAATACATGTTCATCAGGAATCCGGAAAAGATCAGGTGGTTGCAGGAAAAGATCGAAACCAACCGGAACCACAGCGTCTTTTCGGAAGAAGAGAAGAAGGAGATATTTATGCATCTCAAACATGCTGTCGGTTTTGAGAAATTTATTCACAAAAAATACACAGGGCAGAAAAGATTTTCGCTCGAAGGAGCCGAGATTCTTATACCGGCACTTAACGCGGTGATCGACCATGGCGCCTTCCTTGGAATTGACGAGTTTAACATCAGCATGTCACATCGCGGAAGGTTAAACGTGCTTTCCAACGTCTTGCAGAAACCTTATGAACGCACGTTCAAAGAATTTGAAGGTGAAGAATACGAGGCTGGCATAGCCCTGGGAGACGTCAAGTACCATCTTGGCTTCAGCAACCATATCACCACCAGGGGCGGGCGTAACGTCAGGCTGAACCTGGCACCCAACCCTTCGCACCTGGAAGCCGGCACACCCGTGGTACAAGGCATCTCACGCTCGAAGATCGATCATATCTATAACGGTAACTATAATAAACTTGCACCTATCATTATTCACGGCGACGCTGCCATTGCCGGACAGGGTGTGGTATACGAAGTTATACAGATGTCGGAACTGAACGGTTACCATACCGGGGGGACTATCCACCTGGTTATTAACAACCAGGTAGGTTTTACCACTAATTACCTCGATGCCCGGTCAAGCACTTATTGCACCGACATCGGCAAGGTTACCAAAAGCCCGATCTTCCATGTCAACGGCGACGATGTTGAAGCGCTTATCCACACCATCAGGATTGCCATGGAATACCGTCAGACCTTCCACACCGATGTTTTCATTGACATCCTGTGTTACCGGAAATATGGTCATAACGAAGGTGACGAGCCCCGCTTTACCCAGCCAATATTATACAAGGCCATCGCCAGCCATCCAAACTCCCGTGATATATACGCCGGGAATCTTTTTGAACAGAAGATCTACAGTAAAGATGACATTGAACGTATTGAGAAAGACTTCGATGAGATTCTCGAGGCCAAGCTTGCAAAGTCGCGCGAACTGAAGAAAGTAATCATACCGCAGTTCCTGGAGGAAGAATGGCAGAGGTTTAAGTACGCTCAGGAAGACGATTTTAATAAAAAGGTGGTCACAGGAGTGACGAAAGAAAATCTCTCCGATCTGGCAGCAAAAATCAATCATCTGCCCGAAGATAAAACCTTCTTCAAAAAGATCGTCCGTCTACTGGATGAACGGAAGAAACTCACCAACGAAGGTAAAATCGACTGGGCCATGGGCGAATTACTAGCCTATGCTTCGCTCCTCACGGAAGGCCATTCCATCAGGATCAGCGGACAGGACAGTGTGAGAGGGACGTTTGCCCATCGCCATGCCGCCATGACCATCCAGGATACCGATCAGCAATATTCACCGTTAAAAAATCTTTCGCCCGACCAGGCTACCTTCGATATTTATAACTCGCCGCTTAACGAATATGGCGTTCTCGGTTTCGAATACGGTTATGCCCTGGCTACACCCGGTTCGCTAACCATCTGGGAGGCACAGTTCGGCGATTTCGCCAATGTCGGGCAGGTGATGGTCGATCAGTATATCAGCTCGGCCGAGGAAAAATGGGGCCTTATGAACGGCCTTGTCATGTTCCTCCCCCATGGATTCGAGGGCCAGGGACCCGAGCATTCCAGCGCCCGTATAGAACGCTTTCTGGTGCTGGCAGCCCGGGGTAATATGCAGATCGTAAACCCATCGACACCTGCCAGTCTTTTTCACCTGTTAAGGCTACAGATGAAACGCAACTTCAGGGTCCCTGTCATTGTTTTTACGCCAAAGAGCCTGCTTCGTCACCCGAAATGCATCTCCAGCCTGGAAGAACTGGAAGACTCGCATTTCATGCCGGTCATCGATGACGATAACGTAGACATAGATGAAGTACGCCGTATTGTTCTTTGTTCGGGGAAAATCTATTACGACCTTCTGGCTAAAAAAGAAGAATACAATGCCCGCGATATTGCCCTGGTGCGCATCGAACAACTCCATCCCTTCCCGAAAAAGGAAATTGAAGCCATACTGGAAAAATACAAAAACAACCTGCTTACTCTCTGGGTTCAGGAAGAACCGGAAAATATGGGACCCTGGTATTACATCCAGAACATCATGAAAGATAAGGGCGTTATACCGGTCACGCGCCAGCCCAGCGGAAGTCCGGCGGTCGGCCTGTTCAAACTACACGAGATCCAACAAAAAGAGATCGTGGGAAAGGTGTTCAGAAGATGTACCTGTGAGCTTAACAATAAATATTGCGGACTGCAATGCGTCGTCGGCAGTTCGAGAAAGGAAATTCTCAAACAACATCATTACCTTGAAGGCTAACCTGTTAAACCTTGAAATAACATGGCATTAGAAATTAAAGTACCCAGCCCGGGAGAATCCATATCTGAAGTAGAAATAGGCAGCTGGTTCGTCGAAAGCGGTGACCACGTTGAGAAAGATCAGGAGATCGGTGAAATCGAATCGGAAAAGGCCACCCTGCCCCTCATTGCTGAAGAAAGTGGTAAGATAACCCTGTTGAAGGAAGTGGGCGAAACCGTTCCGGTAGGTACAGTCGTTTGCTCTATCGACACCTCCAAAGCAGGTAAGACCGCTGAAAAAAACGCTTCAGCCGGGGCTGCAACAGAAGCTGTCAGAACGGAGAAGACGGAAGAAAAAACAGAAGGAAAACCCGGAAAAAAATCCACAGGCACTGAAAAAGAAGAAGCCGGCAAAGAAGAGGTCAAAGTCCAACAGGCAGAAGCTGAAACAGAGCCGTCGGAGATAAAAGAAGAAGGCATGAGTGCTGTGGCCGGGGAAGACAGCAAAACCGGCACGGGCATGGTGTCGGATAAGATAAAAACCACACCTGTAGCTCGCCGGATGATGGAAGAAGACGGCCTGAATGTTGACGACATTGTTAACGGTCTTCGTAAAATTACCAGCCGGGAAGTAAATGCCGTGGCACAGTCGGGGCAGCACAACGGCGAAAATTTTGCCTTTGCCGGCGGTAAGGTCAGCCGTACTGAGCAACGCTCTAAAATGAGCAACCTGCGCCGTAAATTAGCACAGCGACTGGTTGCCGTTAAGAACGAAACCGCTATGCTGACGACCTTCAACGAGGCCGACATGAGCCAAGTCATCGCCCTCCGCAAAAAATACCAGGACATCTTCGTGAAAAAACACGGCATCAAGCTCGGCTTCATGTCGTTCTTCACCAAAGCCGTCACCCTGGCCCTGCAGGAATTCCCAAATGTCAACAGTCATATTGAGGGTGATGAGCTGATTGTGCCGGACTATTGCGATATCGGTATCGCTGTCCAGACCGAAAAAGGGCTTATGGTTCCGGTGTTAAGGAACACCGAAAGCCAGAGCCTGGCCGACATCGAGAAGAACAGCATGAACATGGCCGCACAAGCCAGGAAATTCAGGATCAGCATCGAAGATATGAGCGGAGGTACCTTCACGATAACCAATGGCGGAATCTTCGGCTCCATGCTTTCAACGCCCATCATTAACCCACCACAGGCTGCCATCCTGGGCATGCACAATATTATCGAACGTCCCGTGGTTGTTGACGGGCAGATCGTTGTGCGTCCCATGATGTACCTGGCTATCTCCTATGATCACCGGGTTATTGACGGACGTGATTCGGTAAGCTTCCTGGTAAGGGTGAAAGAGTATATCGAAAACCCGGTGAATATGCTTATCGGCGGGGTGAGCCCTGAAAAAACATTACTGGATATCTAAACAGCTTAAGATGGTTGAATCACGAGACAGGAAAACAGCATTAGTGTTCGGGGCCACCGGTCTTACAGGTCGTGCCCTTACCGGACTTTTACTCGATGACCACCATTATGCCCGCGTTGTTGTTTTCACGCGTCGACCTCTCAGACAAAACCATTCAAAACTCGAAACCATCGTCAACGATCTGAAAGAACCGGAAAGTATCGCCGGGAAAATACAGGGGAATGATGTTTTTTGCTGCCTGGGAACAACAATGAAAAAGGCCGGATCAAAAGAAGCTTTCCGCACGGTCGATCTCGAATTACCGGTTAAGCTGGCGGAAATTGCGCGTGCCAATGGCGTCGGCAAATTTTTAGTAATCTCTTCCATCGGTGCTGATCCTGATTCACGGAATTTCTACCTGAGGACCAAAGGACAAATGGAGAAAGAACTTGAAAAATTCAACTTCAGACAACTTTCTGTTTTCCGGCCTTCCCTCCTAATTGGCGAGAGGGACGAATTCCGGCTGGGTGAAGCCATTGGGAAATTCTTCTATACCCTGTTCAGCTTTCTTTTTATCGGTCCGGTAAAGAAATACAAAGGCGTAAACGTCAGAAAACTGGCTAAGGCAATGGTAAAAGCTGCAAATGATGATTCCGGCAGCAGGATATATCTTACGAATGAGATATTGGAGATGGGGAGGTAAGGGGAATGCTCCGTTAATGCTTCCAATGAGACTGTCTACAAAGCCGAAACGTTACATCATTAACTTACATATTGTAAGTCACCATGCTATTTATACCCCTAAATCCCCTGGGGACTAATGACCATCTATTTGAGATGATATTTAGTTAATTTCAAGATGTTTTACTTTCAATTTTAAAGTGCCTTTATTCATATCCCTACTTTTGGGACAGCCTCAATAAATCGCTGTTCAAAAGTGAATCATTTATCCTGTCTAATCAAAATTTCACTTCTGTTTAGCCTGTGCTTCGGCCTGGTCGATCACCTTCTTCAGCTCTGTTAACATCCTGGCCTGATCATCGGTCTTCTCCATTTTATCTGCCTCGGTGACATAGGTATTGGCCTGGTCGAAATTCCCTTTAATCGCGTTTATATAAGCAGCCAGAACAACGTTATCGAATGAATGATCCAGCTCCAAAGCCTGGTTTACCCATGCCAGTGCATAACCAATAGCATCTTCGCTGTAACTGTAATTACTGGCAACCTCATAGGCTTCGGAATAAAGGAATTTAGAATCGCCCTTATGTGAGGCGATATATTCATTATTAACCAGATCGGCATACTTTTTCCACTGGCCGGTATTGGCCAGGTAAATCTTCCTGGTGACCAAAGCCCCTGAGTTTATATCCTCCTGGCTTTCAAGGTATACCGGCAACAGCTCATTGATGATCCTGTCGCGCAATACGGTATCCCGATCAGCGATAGCCTCGCTCAGGGTACGGTTAAAAATGCTTCCGAAGAGCTGGTTGAGTTCTTCCTTGCTCCATGTTTGTTCAAGCCTGGATTTGTTGGCTTTTAATACTTTGAACACTTTACTGTCGATATCGGGTGTAGCGGCCAGGATGATATCCTTGTATTGTGGATTCATGATGTCTTCTTCGGAAAGTGAAGGAAGGATAGCCGCTCCCACTTCAGCCGCCTTGTCGTCCTGTCCAAGCGTTACAAGGATGGACTGGTATTTCTGAAGTTCATCCAGGCTCAGCTTGTTTTTTGAGAAATTTTCGTCATAATAAGCCAGTTTACCGGAATTTTCAACAACGGTTTTTCCAATTTCTTCCAGGGGGCCAGCTTCTCTTACTCCAACAATTTTAGCGATGACATCAGAAGCCGGGGTGAGGAAAAACATGGTAGGATAGGCTTCCAACTGATGGGAACGTGCGAAGGTAGATCCGAAATCCGTCTCACCGTCCATTTTGGCATTTATATAGTTGTCGTTAAAATAAGTGCCAAGTTCGGGGTTGGTGTACACATTTTTCTCCAGGTACTTACACGGGCCACACCAGGTGGCGTATACATCAAGAAAAATCGGTTTCCCTGCCTTTTGAGCCTGTTCGGTTAACTGGTTCCATTCCGACTCATTCGTGATTTCAGAAAATTTTATTTGTGAGAATGATGTTTCCGAAGAGAAAACCAGGAACATCATGGTCACGAATCCAGCGATTGTGATTTTAAATTTCATTTGATTGATTTTATTTTTATATTCCGGGGAAAACCAGGATAGCAAGCTGTTCAATCAGCGGTTGCACAACGTGTTAAAATGGTAGTCCTGCCTTACTATAAATATTCTTAAGTTTTATTTGTTCCTTTTCCCAGCACAATTCCCGTGCCGCGATTAACGTATTGCTCTTCCAGGCAGATATACGTGCTTCATCATACAACATTGTTTTCAGTAATTCGGTAAGCCTGGCGGTATTAGCAGGATCATCCACCGTCATTCCGACGCTATAGGTTTTCACAATATGCTCCATTTCCGGGAAGGCTGAAGTAAGGACAGGAATCCCGGCATGAATATACGAGAAGAGTTTATTGGGCAGCGCATAAAAATAATTAAGGCCCATGTTTAATTCACACGACACACCCAGATGAGCCTGTGACGTAAGTGAATGAAGATTCGCGGGCTTAATCCTGCCGGTGAGAATGACTTTATGCTCCAGGTGGTCACGTTTTATACGTGAACGGATACCGGCAATAATGTCACCCGTTCCGGCAATAACGAAGACAACATCATCCAAAGGCTTAACGGCATCAATGACTTCTTCAATTCCGCGCCCGATATTTACGGCTCCCTGGTAAATCACGATCTTCTTCCCCCTTGCTTCATCGGGAAGACTGTAAGGCAGTGATTCATGACGTAATGACGGAACATTCCTGACAACATGGAAATGTACACCATACTTTGTCTGGAGAATCCGGGCTATAGAATCATTGACGGTATAAGCGAATTTCAGCCTGGGCACAATACATTTTTCCAGGACCGTCCATACCGATTTTACAAATCTACGTCCCTGTAATTCTGGTACTTCGGTGAAGTATTCATGGCTGTCGTATACCAGTGTGGCACCACGTAAGCGCGATGCGAAGAAACAGGCCGCAAGTGTATCCAGGTCATTTGAAACAATATGACTAATCCTTCGCCTGGACACCAGGTAGAAGAACAACCGGGTATTGTAGGCCGCATAAAAGGCCGGTCCTTTTTTAACGAGGAGTCTTAACCGTTTTGTTCGATAGGACCGGATTCCCGTGTCCGGTGATCCGGGCAGGATCCTTCCGATAAGACATACCACAGCTCCTGCAGAGCTTAGCAAACCGGCTGTCCGGTCAACCCTCTGATCGGTAACCAGGTCGTTGGTGACAGATATGTAGATGTGTGGTTTCACTTCATTATCAAACCTGACGAAGATAAAAAATAAACCAGAGAATCCTTATATCTGTGAAAGCCTTATGCTATCTTTGTTTAAACAATTCAATTATGACAGGTATCCTGGAAAATTATAGTCTTAAAGAACTCAACACCTTTGGCTTTGATGTGAAGACCAGGTATTTTGCCCGTTTCGCAAGTCTGGAAGAGGTATCCGAATTTCTGAACAACCACCGGATCTCCGATTACAGGTATATGATCCTGGGTGAAGGAAGCAACATTGTTTTTCTTGATGATTTTGACGGACTGGTTCTTCATCCTGTTGTCAGAGGGATGGACGTCATACGGGAGGATGAGTTGTTCGCAGATATCAAGGTAGGTGCCGGAGAGAACTGGGACCGGTTTGTTTCTGATACGGTAGAGCAGGGTTATTCGGGGCTTGAAAACCTTTCGCTTATCCCTGGCATGACGGGTTCCGCCCCCGTACAGAATATCGGGGCCTACGGTGTGGAAGTTAAAAACAGGATTCTGTGGGTTGAAGGTATTTACCTGGAAAACAATGAGAAAGGCAGAATATTCGCTGAAGATTGCAAATTTGGATACCGTCAGAGTATTTTTAAGCAAGAGCTGAAAAACCGTTTTCTTATCACACATGTCTGTTTCAGGTTGGATAAACATCCCCGGTTCGAACTTGGCTATGGTATTCTGCAACAGGAATTCAGAAAGAAGAAAAGACAGGATCCGGCTTCACTAAGGGAAACAATCATCGAAATAAGGTCGGCCAAACTCCCTGATCCGTCTAAAACCGGCAACGCGGGCAGTTTTTTCAAAAACCCCGTATTACCGGTCAAAGAATTTGGTTTGTTACAGGAAACATATCCGGGTATTCCTTCGTATCCTGCCGATGATAAGATCAAAATCCCGGCAGCGTGGCTTATCGAGAAGGCCGGATGGAAAGGCGTCAGGGAGAACGATACGGGTACGTGGCCCAATCAGCCACTGGTGATCGTCAACTATGGCCGGGCCACGGGCCTCGAGGTTTTTGAGTTCTCCGAACAAATACGAACATCGGTAAAAAACCAGTTCGGGATAGACCTGGAACGTGAGGTAAATATTGTTTAGGACGACATTATAGTCCTGTAACCCGACGCCAGCAGTTCTTTGGCCTGATCCATAGTAGGGGCTTCGGCGTACGTCCTTAAAATTGGTTCCGTTCCTGAAGGCCTGATCATAAACCACGAATTTTTGTCGAAGAAGTATTTGTAACCATCCAGGCTTTCGATGTGCTCCACGCGATTATCCCCGAACGAATCAAAAATACCCTTCTGACACTTGTCCAGTACCCGGTTTTTCAACTCCCTGGTAATATGAAGATCTGAACGTGCGAAGGCAAAACTGCCGGTAATGGAATATATCTCATTAATGAGTTCGCTGAGGCTCTTACCTGATTCATGCATAAAACGAAGGATGATAAGTCCCATCCAAATGCCATCGCGCTCGGCTATATGGCCTTTTACGCTGATCCCTCCGGATTCTTCACCTCCAACTAAAACATCTTCCTTCACCATGTGTCTTGAAATCTCCTTAAAACCGATTTTAACCCGTTTGACCTGCAAACCATAATGTTCGGCCAGTTTTTCCACTTTCACAGTGGACGAGAATCCGGTAATAATGCTTCCTGTCTCACCCAGGTAACCGGCCAGGTAATGGATGAGAAGCAGAATGATATGATGCGAATCGATGTAATTCCCGTTTTCATCCACGAGTGCAATGCGGTCGGCATCACCATCAACGGCAATGCCTATCTTAATATCGGGGTCATTCCTGACAAATTCGAGGAACTCGCCGAGGTTTCTCTCCAACGGCTCGGGCGGGGTATTCCCGAACGAAAAGTCCTGTTTCTGATGCAGTACCTTTATACCGGGAAGTATGGCGCCGAGAATATTCTGACCACTGCCGTACATCGGATCAAAAGCTACCGAAGGCGCATACTTACGCAATTCGGGCAGGTCGAAATTCTCACTGACATGCTGCACGTAATATTCCTCGATATTCCCAACGGTGAGTATGTCCTTATCGATGAGAGTCTCCATTTTGATGAGATCCAGGTCGAGCTGGTTTTCATAATCGATCATATTTTCGATATCCCTGACATCTTCATCGAAAAGAGGTCCTCCATGGGTTCCTTTTAACTTAAAACCGTTGTAATCTGGGGGGTTATGACTGGCCGTGAGCATGATGCCCAGTTCAGCTTTCATCATATTCACAACAAAAGAAACCACAGGTGTAGAGGTAAACCGGTCGCTAAGGATTACCCTTATACCTTTTGATCCTAATATCTTTGCAGCTGCTTCAGCGAACATAGGACCGCCGAAGCGACAGTCGTATCCTATCACAACCGTTGCCTCCCTGTACTTGCGTTGAAGCCATGTAGAGCAAGCCATTGATACCCTGGCAACATTCTCTACCGTGAAATCGCGGGCAATGACAGCCCGCCACCCATCTGTTCCGAATTTGATCCTGTTCATAGGATGAAATTACATTAATACTTTAATATTTTATCTACTATTTAAATATTTTCCGTTGATTGAGAGCCTGCTGGTATAAACGTGCGTTTTTGTTATGTTGAGAAAGTGTCCTGGCAAAATTATGGTAGCCTGAGAAATCAGGTTTGGCACAAAAATACAGGTAATTGTGATCTTCATAATTAAGAACCGCATCGATGGCCGATTTTGAAGGTATACATATCGGTCCCGGGGGAAGACCGCGGTGGAGATACGTATTATAAGGCGAATCGATCCTCTTCTGTTTGTTCAGCACCCTGCGGATATTAAAATTCTGAAGGGCAAAAATAATGGTCGGATCCGATTGCAGGGGTATCCCATTTTGCAGCCGGTTGATAAACACCCCGGCAATAACCGGATTTTCGTCGCTGTGCAGCGACTCCTGCTC
>DASQZK010000218.1:0-3943 GCA_035638735.1 Bacteroidales bacterium | reverse complement strand
GCACCAAAGACGTGAATCGTTAACATGATGTGAATATACAACTTGTCATCTCAGCTTTATGACTCTGCCTGGCCAGGGTTTGGGCTTCGAAATGACAAACGTCTAAAGGTCTGGTGAGCAGTGAGAAGGGAAGAATGGGGAGCGAAGCGACTGAGAAATCTCCCCTCGAGCACCAACCATTTCAGATAAATGAAACAGGTCCTTCCAGTTTCCTTTGCCAGGATCGCCAAAAGGTAGGCCGGTTCTGTATTCTTAGTGAAACGACTGAGAAATCTCCTCTTTTTGTTAACTAAACAACATTGAATCTCCATTCGAATGCTCAATCCGTAACCTTAAATGGATCAAATCCGTGTTAACCCCCTAAATCCGTGTCATCCGTGTTCCTCTTACAAAATTACGTATAATCATTCCCGATCCTGCAACTACGGGAGACGATTGGATACCCTCTTTAACTTTAAATATACGGAAGGAATATTCCCTGTTACAAAAGAAAAAATCATTATCTTACTTCACGAAATTGAAAATAACATAATAAAATAACCGTTTTTTCAAGGTAAATGCATCATGCTTTCCTTTATATTTGGTTACCTTGTTTTGTAAAATCAATCTGGCATCATGCTTAGAACCATACTAACATTTTTCTTAGTTATTCCTTTCATCCTGCAGGCTTCGGGACAGGATACCGTTTGTTATTTTGCGGCCGACTACAAGCCGGTTCCGGAAATGTCGCAGGCTAAATTTATGAAACGCATTAAGCGGAAAGCACATGGCAAGTATGTCATAAAATCGTTTATACGAGAGGAAAAAATCTGGAAAGCACAGCCAAAGAAGAGGGTCATACATAAAGAAGATGGCCTGCAATTGGTTAAAATAAGCGATAGATTACTTACTCCCAAAAAGATATATCGCTATTACGAAGAGAAATCACCGGGAATTTATACATTCGAAGAATTCATCAGGAAGAAGCTTTACCGTAAAGGCAGTGCTACCAGCCTGGTGCCTTTGATACTTCAGGATACAGTCACAGAATACTACCAGTCGGGGCATGTCAAAAGCATTACCATTTACCGGAATAACCAGTTGATCGGCAACCAGAACTGGCTAAGGGACGGCTCACCTTATATTTCCGACATTTACTATGCAGCCGACAAAATTCCCGAATACGAAAAAGGTTTTGCCTTCTTCAGGTCTTATATTCTTGGCAACCTTGAAAAGTCAGAGATTGATTTCTCACAGGTAGATGACCAGGTCGTTCTTGGATGGGTTATAACCGAAAGCGGAGAACTTGAGGGTATCCGCGTGGTATCGGGCAAATTCAGGAACCTAAACCGCATAATGGTCAAACTGGTAAGCAGCCTGCCCGGAAAATGGGAACCGGCCACTATCGATGGCAGAAAAGTAAGGTATTACATGGAGATCCCGTTTAACTTCGGGCAGTCGACGCCCAAGTTCGATTATCTGCAATTGAATAATGCCGGACAATTGACTTGGGATTAACCAGTCCGCAGTTTAGGCCTTGTTTGCACAGAAATAACCACTGGTTATGCCACAGTCAAAGAGGTTTAGCGAAGCCGAAACGTCTCTCGTTTGTGGCAAAGATCCGGCCCCTCAGGAACCTGCTGAGCGCGGCCGGAGTATGAAGCTGAAGGCCACCGTGTCAAAAAAGAATAACATCTATGAAGTTACAGGAAAGGTACCCTCCTCCACCAAGCACAGCATTTCCCCTGGTCAAAAACACCATTCACACATAGTGTTATTTACATAATTTAATATATCTTGTCCCACAGGATCCGGGATTTATGCCGCATTCAACTCATGATTTAAAAAAGTTAAGCATTGGATTCGCCAATTGATCTCAACATCGTCCTGCCTTCACAAATACTCAAACCGCAGGTTCACTCTATTCTGGTTATGGAAGCCACCGAAGGCAGTATGACTGACTGGGAAAAAGTGGTTCCTTACGGCCAGGGAGCCCTTGTTTTCCATTATGCTGATCCGTATTCAATCAAATACCAGCCTGAAGGCCCGGTGGAAGAGCTTCCTCCGGTATTTTCGGCCGGTTTAACATTAAAGCCCTTATGGATAAAACCTTCCGGTGTTACCAGAACAATCATCGTTAACCTGCATCCTTCAACTTTATGGAAAATGCTGAAGATTGACATGAAAGCACAGGACGGCAGAATCATTGATCTCCATCCTTTTTATAGTGATGCACTTACAGAATGTCTGTACAGGCTTAAGGAATCCCAATCCGATTCAGGAAAAGCCTTTATCATTGAGGATTTCCTGATAAAGACAGCTAAATTACCTGAATTTGAAGTCGATATCGTTGATACAGCCATCGAAAAAATTGACCAGGCAGACGGAATTATTAATATTAACCTTTTGTCGCAGAGCCTGAATGTCAGCGTGAGCAAACTTGAACGTCATTTCCGTAAAAAAATCGGAATGACACCCAAAACCTATTCAAGTATATTCAGGTTTAACAAAGTGTTCCGCTTCATGAATGAAAATCCGGGTATTGATATTCACGACGTACTATACCTTTGCGGGTATTACGATCAGCCGCATTTTATCAGGGACTTCAACAGATATGCAGGTGAAACACCCCGGTCATTCTTCCTGAAAGCAAATGCTGCCGTCGATGTTTTCTCAGGTAAATAACCTGTAAATACGGTACAGTTTTGGAATGATCCGTTAAAATTTTGACGATTTTTTCCAATGAATACAGAATTTCTTTTTATCAATTTGTAAGCTTCATTAAATAATCGAAATGAACAATTGATGGTATCTATCGGTCCTATATATCAAATATGGCTGCTTATTTAACGCTGTTCATTCTGAAATATCTATTTTTACATTAAGAACACTAAACATACATTAACCCTAACAAATTCAAATTACTATGAAAAAAAGACTAACACTTGGCTTGCTACTGGCATTTTTTACCACTGCTCTAATGGCACAGGGCCCCATGTTTTTCAATGGCGATAAAGTATTGAACCTGGGTATCGGCTTCGGGACTTCCCTCTATTCAGGGGGTTTGTATAACTCTTCCGTTCCTCCAATTTCAGCTTCATACGAAGTTGGGATAAAAGATGACGTTCTTGATATTGGATCAATCGGGGTAGGCGGTTATATAGGTTATGTAGCCTACAAATGGGAATATGACTATGGTTTTGGAAGTTATGGTTATAAATATTCCGACTTTGTTATCGGTGCCAGAGGCACTTTCCACTATCCTCTCTTGGAAAACTTTGATACATATACCGGTGTTATGCTTGGATTCGACATTGTATCTTCCAAGGAATTCGGAGACTCACAGTATAGCGTTAACTACAGCGCATCATCAAGCCATGTAGTAGGGTCATGGTATATCGGTGGCCGCTATTATTTCTCAGATAGGTTTGCCGGTATGCTCGAATTAGGCTATGGGATCTCTTACATCAATCTTGGGGTCGCCTTTAAAATGTAGACACAAAAGACGTTTAATTATGAAGCAAAAAGAGGGCGTAAACGCCCTCTTTTTTGTTAGGGAGCCTTTGTTTAGACTTCACAATAAGGTTTCGGCTTCACTTCAACAACCAATTTCTACTGCGCTAAAATTACCGAATATGGCTAATACCAAGGCACGTTCGGGACTATCACCCTGGAATTATCACCCAAACCGGGCATACTAAAAAAAGGGTCTTTTCCCTTAGAAAAAAACCCTTTTCCAACCTGAGACTATTTCCCCAAAAATAAACCTCAAAAAACAATGCATTTACTCGCACACACTAATGAATTATACAGATTCACAGCTTTACCTCAAAACTGTACGAAGAATTTTCATGTGTAAGACATTAATTCTCTTTTCATTAGTATGAATACAAGATACATCAGAAAAGAACCGAAGTCAATATTAAGCAGTCTAAATAAATGTTAAATAACCGGGATATAAAAC
>DASQZK010000217.1:0-8153 GCA_035638735.1 Bacteroidales bacterium | reverse complement strand
AAATAGCTTGTGGTGAGTGTTTCCGGGAACTGGACCGGTTCGTGGAATTAAAATTAGCCGGGAAATCAGCGGAGGAGGCCCTGCCTTTGGTGAAACATCACCTGGATCATTGCCCGGCATGCCGCGAAGAATATGAAGCATTATTCGAGGCACTTAAGGTAACCGGAAAAAGGATGTAACTTTTTCCAGTTTAAAATTATCCAAAGAAAGTTCAATTATAATATTGTGACGTGCCAACTTTGTTTTCACAATCCACAACATGAAATTAAACAACATAACAAGAACGGCTGAATACGTGGTTTCAAGGCCTCTTATGGCCACACTAAGCGTTGGTGGGAGCATCCTTTTGTTATTGTATGGAATAGATACCCTAAGCCTGCATTTGCCTGCCATCTCCGGACTCAAATATCTGGTTCCTTTTATCCCGCCTTTTTTCATTACCAGAATGGCGAAACGGATTAATCAGCGTACCGCCGAGTATAATTTTGTACGTGACGCGGAGCCTTTTTTATTTCTGACGTATCTCGATAAGGTTAATTCCGACAGCCTTTCAGCAGCCCGGCCCGAAATTGTCAGCGAAAGTGTTCAATATCATTTCGGATTAACAGCGGTGGAGATGTGCAAAATGGAGGTCTTGCCGGCAAGGTATCTTGTAAATCCCGAAAAAAGAGAACGTATGATTACCTCACTTGCTGAGCAATTTTCTAAAAATGGTGGAAACTATGCGGTCCTGAATTGCAAAATTCAGATGTTCAATAAAAAACGGGATATTCCCATTACATACATTTTGAATACTCAGTTGAGTTTCATTACGTCTAAAAAAATTAAATGGCAGGGCACCCTGTTAAGGGATTTGGAGGCACAATGTTAATCCGAAGTAATCAGGGGACGGAAGCAGAATGAAATTTTTAGGTACCACGAACGAATATCTGGAACTTTGTACGATCGAAGAAAGTAATGAAAGTAAATTTACCGAAATCATAAAAGATGGATTGACTATTATTTGGGGATTAAGCGGAAATACCCGGTTGATTATTGATGGGGTGGAGTATAGTATCGGCAAAAATCAGCTTGTATTTCTCACCGAATTTCACAAGGTAGAAGTAGAAGAAACCGGAACGGCAAGATTAGTACGTTTTAACCGCTCCTTTTACTGTATTATTGATCATGATGCGGAAGTGGGATGCAAGGGCATCCTGTTTTTCGGAGCGTCTCAGGTTCCTGTAGTAGAAATACCGGTTGAGCGACTGGAAAAGTTTGAAGTTCTCTGGAAAATGTTTTCGATTGAAATGGAATCGAGTGATGAGCTGCAATTTCAGATGCTTCAGATGATGCTTAAACGGTTTATTATTTTATGCACCCGGCTGGCAAAAGAACAAAACGATTACATTTGGTTAGATCATTTAAACCTGGACATCATACGTGAGTTTAATTTTTTGGTAGAAACACACTTCAGAGAGAAACACAGTGTTGCTGAATATGCAGGGTTGCTCCACAAGTCACCAAAGACACTGTCCAATTTATTTTCCAGATTTCATGACAAAACTCCACTGCAGATTATTCAGCAACGGATCTTGCTGGAAGGGAGAAGATTATTACGATATACCCGATTTCCCGTTAAGGAAATAGCCTATAAATTAGGCTTCGATGATATCCAGTCATTCAGCCGTTTTTTCAAATTGAAGGAAGGGTGTTCTCCTACAGCCTATCGAATGGGCGACATAAATTTGAATCCGGGAAGAATTGACAATCATCAGGGAAAAACGACCTAACAGAGAACGGCCTGTCACTTCTATCTTTACATCATAATTAACAATGTAAATAAAAAAGGAGATCACCATGCCCAAAGCAGCACTTGTAATTCTTGCAGATACAGATACTCATGAAGCACTTGGCAGAATAGCGAATGCGCTTGAAGTAGCCAAGGAAATGAAAGAAGAAGGAGAAGATGTGAAAATCGTATTCGACGGGGCCGGGACAAAATGGGTGCCTGAACTGGCAGATCCGGAACATAAGATGCATCCCCTTTATGAAGCGGTAAAGGATAAGATCGAGGGCGTATGCCACTTTTGCGCAGGAGCTTTCGGGGTGAGACATAAGATTGAGAAACTGGGTGACGTACCCTTACTCTCCGAATACGACGAACATCCGAGCCTTTTGCGATTGATACGCAATGGGTATCAGGTCATTACATTTTGATTCCATGAAGTCCGAAAAGGTTTCCTTTATCGGTGGACAGAGTTACAGAGTAACGGCACGCGTCGATTTGCCGTCTGACTCCGAACCACATGCATTCGCATTATTTGCGCACTGTTTTACATGTAACAAGAATCTCAGAGCTATTAGCAGGATTAATGAAGAATTAACCAGATCCGGCTATGGTGTAATGAGGTTCGACTTTACTGGTCTGGGAGAAAGTGACGGTGACTTTTCTAACACAAATTTCACCTCCAACATCGAAGATTTGGTAGCGGCAGCTGAGTACATGGAATCATGGTGGAGTGCTCCGGGACTGTTGATAGGTCATTCACTTGGTGGTGCAGCGGTTTTACAAACAGCCAAGAAATTACCCAGTGTAAAAGCAGTTGTAACCATAGGTGCTCCATGTGATCCTAAACATGTTACAAATCTTCTGGTAGACAGCATAAAAGATATTGAACGTAAAGGTAAAGCACGGGTAAGTTTGGCAGGTAGAATATTCACCATTAAAAAGCAATTTCTTGATGATTTGCATTATGCAAGAATGGATAACAACATTACCAGTCTTAACAGACCTCTGCTTTTATTTCATTCACCAATTGATCAGATAGTTGGTATAGAAAATGCGTCTCATTTGTTTAAAATGGCCAAGCATCCGAAAAGTTATGTATCTCTTGACAAAGCTGATCATTTACTTTCGAACGATGAAGATGCTCTATTCGTGGGTAGAGTAATTAGTGGTTGGTTACCGAAATATCTTTAGCAGCCCAGTAATTAATTAATATCGAAAAATCTTTCAAATTATGGCAACTAAATTAAATATTAAAAATCTCCCTGAAGGTTATCAATCCATCATAACAAATGGAAAACACACCATTATTGGAGATGAACCTGAGAGTAGCAAAGGAACCGATCTGGGATTATCGCCAACGGAACTGGTATTGGCCGGACTGGCAATGTGCAAGGTGGCAACTGTCCGTTATGTAGCTCGAAAAAAAGGTATTTCTATTGGCGAAGTCAATGCGCAACTGAGTCAACAGGTGGGAAGGTCTGATAACGGAAAGTTATCAACATCCGTTAAAGTGGCTATTTCCATTGACGGTGATTTAAATGAAGATCAAAAAGCTGAGTTGCTTAAACAGGCCGATAATTGTTACGTTCACCAAATGCTGAATGGCGAATGGAATATTGAGAGTGCGACCGAATTGGAATATTTGGCTGAAGTAGCAAGTTAATGATCTCGGGTACGTTTCCGTGAGGGCCTTGGGGTGAAATTCCCTCTGGCTACTCTACAATTATCTCATGAAGAATAAAAGAGTAAAGATTCAGCAAGATGTATCAGGTCAGATACCAGGTAAGTTAGTGTAGAAGAAACGGGTAAAGCTGCTATCCGAGTCTGGAGATAAAGACCGCTTGCATTCCGGGAAAAATTGATAACCATCGGGGAAAAACGACCTAACCCAAACCGGTATGGTACTTCTATCTTTACATCGTAATGAACAATGTAAATAAAAAAGGAGATCACCATGTCAAAAGTAGCACTTTTAATTCTTGCAGATACAGAAACCCACGAATCCCAAGGCAGAATAGCGAATGCGCTTGAAGTAGCCAAGGAAATGAAAGAGAATGGCGAAGATGTAAAAATCGTATTCGACGGGGCCGGGACCAAATGGGTACCGAAACTGGCGGATCCTGAACATAAGATGCACCCCCTTTACGAAGCGGTAAAGGATAAGATCGGGGGAGTATGCCATTTTTGAGCAGGAGCTTTCGGGGTTCGGCATAAGATTGAGAAACTGGGCGATGTGCCTTTACTCTCCGAATACGACGAACATCCTAGCCTTCTGCGATTGATACGCGATGGATTTCAGGTAATAACTTTTTAATGGATACATGACCAGAACAAAGGGGAAGGTATGCCGATGCGAATCCATCGTGTCGACCCAACTCTCGTTTTTTAAGGATATTTAAAATAACAGTGAATAAAAAGGATTGAAGGCACCTTTCTTCAATCCTTAATCAATGATTAAAAACAATAAAAATTATATTGAAAACAACCATGAAAAAAACAAACAAATACTCGTTTCATTCTTTGTGATGCTGGCCCTGGCTCTCATCTCTGTGACAGGGATTACGCCCAGAGTCATCCATGGAATGTAGAAGGCCGCGTCGGCATTGGGGTCCCATCGTTGATCCCCCGATTAATTCCTGAATTGAATGAATCTTAATCCGGATTATTCACCAAGAATTTAGCTGGTGACAAGGTTAAGGGAATAGAATTACATAATGAATTTTAATGTCAATTTATTCCCTCATCCCTTAATATTTAAATAGGTGAAACCACTCCGCGAAAACAGTTTATTTAGTTTTTGTTGACAGGCCTAAAGTAATAGCTGATATTGAAAGTACTTGAAATTTCGTAAGAGAGGAGGATTAGAAAGCATCTATAAAATAAACATGTTCTTTAACTCAACGTGATACATATGATACCATGGAATTAACAGATAAAAAAATTCTTATCACCGGAGGAAGTGCCGGTATTGGTAAGGCAATTATTAAAGAGCTTTCGAACTACGGCGTCAAGGATATAGCCGTGATGGGAAGAACGGCAGAGAAACTGGATCATCTGGAAGAACAATGGCCTGACATGCAATTCATTAAAATTCAGGGCGATGTCTCACGCCTGGAGGATGTGAAAACTGCTGTAAAAAACGTGCAAGAGGAATGGGGCGGCCTGGACATCCTGGTCAACAACGCAGGTACTGTAAGTGCCGGATTGCTGTAACAGATCAGTGATGAAGATATCATCAACCAGGTGAACATAAACGTGACCGGGTTGATCCTATTGACGAAACACCTGCTTCCTCTGCTTAAAGAAAGTTCAGAAGGAGCACTGGTAAATGTCTCATCCGGCCTGGGATACATAGCCATGCCGTTTTATAGCGTATATGCGGCTACAAAAGCTGCCGTCAAACATTTTTCGGAAGCCATGCGAAGAGAACTGGCCGGATACCCGGTTCATGTGATGACTATTTATCCGACATCCACCGATACTGATATGATGAAGACAGCCAAAGTTGATGAAATAGACACTCCTGAAAAAGTCGCCCGCGCTTCCGTTGAAGGATTGGTTAATGAAGCATTGGAAGTGATATTAGGTGGAGGAAAACAAAGGTATATGATTAAAACCAATTTCGAAGAACCTGCAAAAGTCGATAAGAAAGTACAAGAACAATTCGAATCATTACGCAAGCGTGCGGAACACCACCGTTCTATGTAGGGGGGAATAAATTTTGGTAAGGCTGGAAGGGTCTTCTTGTTTTTTAGCATATCAAATTAATGTATTCAGGCCTGTTGTGTGCTCTTTTTGAAAAGATGACCATTTATCTTAAATTTTGGATTGAAGCACAATTACCTTAACACCTAAAGATCAGAACATGTCAACCACCAAACAAACAAAAGGGAAATGCGTATTTTGTAAACGTGAAATGACGGCAGGCGGACTGATCAGGCACCTGCAAGCATGCGACCAGCGCCAGGCGGCTTTTGACAAAGTTCAAATGGGTCGGGAGCAGGATCTTTATCACCTTTATATAAAAAATGCATACAATTCCGATTTCTGGTTACATCTGGAGATGAATGGAACGGCTCCTTTGAGAGAATTAGATCAATATTTAAGGCGTATATGGCTTGAATGCTGCGGACACCTTAGTCACTTTACTTATGGACGGGATCCCTGGGGAACGGAAATTTCGATGAGCCGGACGTTAGACCAGATTATGGAACCGGATTTGGAACTGACCCATGTGTACGATTTCGGCACTTCTACACAGACACTGATAAAAGTTTCGGACGTCCGGCGTGGAAGGCCGTTACATGAACATCCCATCTATCTGATGGCCCGGAATAACCTGCCTGAGATTACATGTGAAGAATGCGGGAAAAAAGCAAAATGGCTATATGAGAATTATGATAAGCCCTATGGGTATATTGCCTTATGCGAGGGACACTTGAGGAATTATTCAGAAGACGCGGAGTATGGTGCGATCGAAATTGTAAACTCCCCAAGAGTAGGAGTATGCGGGTATGTTGGTCCGGCAGAGCCGCCGTATTAATTACTTAGGGTAACATACTCACCGGGTTGAAATAATATCATATTTTTAAAAACCGGTCAGGTTTGGTAGGTAATGTCCGTATACTTGTGTAAAAATAGAAAAGGTGCTGCCTAAAGGTTAGATTTGGTTTTTCTCTAACAAAAGAACCAAAACCTAATAGGACAACACCATGAAAGAAAAAATAAAACCTTCTCAGGAATTGAGCAAAACCATTGACCGACGCCCAGTTGACCGAAGATCTCATAAGTGAACTTTTACGTTTGGGAGCCCAACGGATACTGCAGGAAACCGCGGAAGCGGAGGTCGATGAGTTTCTGGGCCGGGGCTGGTATGAGCGAGGAAGTGAGCAGGCTGGCCGGCGCGGCTATCGCAATGGGGACACCCCTCTGAGCCTGCGAACCACCCAGGGGCCAATTCAGTTACAACGTCCCCGGGTGCGTGGGAATGAGGAACCCTACCAAAGTGCGATTTTATCTCGGGTGGCCCGTCTGGAGGATCACCTGATGAGGCTGGCTACCGAGATGTATGTTCGGGGCTCTCGACCCGCGATATCGAACAAACCTTAACCGATGGGCAGGGCCCGCCGGTGCTCTCACGCAGCCTGACCAGTCGGTTGATCGAAGAATTATACGCCGAATATGAGCGCTGGGCCGGCCAGGATCTGAGTAGCTATGATGGGGTCTACGAGTCGGTGATATCAGTGAATTAAAACGCAGACGCGATAGTATCAATCGCAACATGGACAGACTTGAAGACGCCCTGGCCAAAATGCCTTTAAACAACACAAATCATTCAGTGGAAGAACTTGCCAATATGATTGAAAAAATGCTCAAAAAGAAATTCGGACGCTGATTTGAAGGGCTAAAACCCTGGTTAGTAGCGACTCTCTTCATCTCCGGCATAAATGCCGGGGCAACTGAAATAAATGCCGGAGCAATTGCATTAGATATAGAAATTTTTCCATCCTCCGGGAATCAGTTGCCCCGACCTTCAGGTCGGGGACAAGAAAGGCCCGGAAACACGGAGGGCTTCAGCCCTTTACATACATAGACACTTGAAGAGAGGATTCCTTACAATTTTCTTTCAACCATCTTGCGCGGCCGGCTGACCGACACTTCTCACCGCATCAAAAAACAAGGAGGCCCGGCCCCAGAGTGAGTTGACAAAAATAGCTGTTACACTCGCGGCCATCGCCACCATAGCCCATACAGGATAAATGAGTCCGGTAGTGGCCAGCGGAATTCCGATCCCATTAAACAGGAAAGCCAGCGATACATTCTGCACCATCTTCCGGTACCCGTGCCGGCTGATATGCCATGCTT
Organism: Bacteroidales bacterium; assembly: GCA_035638735.1. GTDB lineage: Bacteria > Bacteroidota > Bacteroidia > Bacteroidales > DASQZK01. Next base: position 517 of record DASQZK010000217.1, on the reverse strand, counting down.
CGGGCAGAAGTGATAATTGCTCAGCCATAATGATAATATCAGCCGATTCGATGGCGATGTCGGTCCCGGCGCCCATGGCAATGCCGACATCGGCCTGCATCAGGGAGGGAGCGTCGTTAATCCCGTCGCCGACCATTGCTACGCGTCCGTTTTTTTGAAGCGTTCTGATAATCTCCGCTTTTCCATCCGGCAAAATACCGGCATGCACTTCTTCGATGCCGGCTTGTTGAGCAATGGCTCTGGCGGTACGTTCATTATCTCCGGTGAGCAACACCGTACGAATACCTTCCTCTTTCAAAGCCTGAACGGCTTCGACGGCATCCGTTTTCAGGGGATCGCCCAGGGCAATATATCCTTTGAACTGTCCATCAACTGCGACCATGATAACCGTATTGCCTTCCGATTCCCGTTTACGAATCTCTTCTTTCCCCTTTGAAGTATCAACATCGTTTTCTTTCATGAAGCGTGGACTACCCACTAAAACCGAACGTCCCTCAATCATTGCCCGGATTCCTTT
>DASQZK010000216.1:0-2816 GCA_035638735.1 Bacteroidales bacterium | reverse complement strand
AGGAGTCGGACTAATACCTGCCGGCGGCGGCACTACGGAAATGCTTCACCGCTATGTAAGCCTTATTCCTGATGATGATAATGCCGATCCGCTTGTATATCTGAAACAAGTTTTTCAACTCATAGGTATGGCCAAAGTCTCCATGAGTGCAGCCGAAGCACGGAACTACGGTTTTCTCAGAGAGGGTGATATCATACAGATGAATCGCGACCTCCTATTGCAGAACGCTAAAAATGAAGCTCTAAAAATGGCTGAACAAGGATATCAGCCACCTGCTAAACGTCGTATTCTCTTGCAAGGCAAAACAGCATACAGTGCCATGAAGTTGTCAATGTATATTATGAAAGAATCGCGATTTATTAGTGAATATGACAGTATAATCGGCGAGAGACTGGCATATATACTAACCGGTGGGGATCTAAGCGAATCACAGGAAGTCATGGAGGATTACGTGCTCAACCTCGAGCGTGAAGTATTCCTTTCCCTGCTTAAAGAGAAAAAAACGCTGGATCGTATACAGTATATGCTTGAAAAGGGTAAACCTTTACGAAATTAAAAACACAAAATCTAAGTTATTGAAGGATTTTATCATGCGAGAAGCAGTCATTGTTGCAGCGGCACGTACACCTTGTGGAAAAGCTAATAAAGGTTCTTTACGAAATGTACCCCCCGATACCCTCGGTGGAGAGGTCATAAAATCTTTGTTGAAAAGAGTACCGGAGGTTAAACCTGAAATGGTAGATGATGTCATTTTCGGCTGTGCTTTCCCGGAGGCTTCACAGGGATTGAATATTGCACGGCAAATAGCTTTACTCGGTGGTTTGCCTGTTGATGTACCGGCGGCTACAGTCAACCGATTCTGTTCGTCAGGTCTACAGACCATTGCCCAGGCTTCCGAACGTATTTTGGCGGGTGGTGCCGATATCATAATCGCCGGAGGTATTGAGAGTATGAGTCAGGTACCGTTGGGCGGGTATATCGTGAGGCCTAATCCCGAATTAGTGGACAAACACCCTGAGATTTATATCAGCATGGGACTGACTGCGGAAAAGGTGGCCGAAAAATATGGCGTAAGCCGCAAAGATCAGGATGCCTTTTCTTATCGAAGTCATCAACGAGCATTGAATGCACAAAAAGAGCATTATTTTGATGAACAGATAGTACCCATTGAAATTGTCTCTAAAATGGTTGCATCGGACGGGCATATGATCGAAGAGAAGAAAACATTTTCCGTTGATGAAGGACCACGTGCCGATACATCCATTGAGAAATTAAGTCAGTTGAGGCCGGTATTCATGAATGGCGGTACGGTTACTGCCGGCAATTCATCCCAGATGAATGACGCCTCAGCTGCCGTGATTGTCATGAGCAAAGAGAAAGCGGATGAACTGGGTATTAAACCAATGGCCCGTTATATATCTTATGCCGTAGCCGGTGTTCCGCCTGAAATAATGGGCATTGGACCCATAAAGGCTGTTCCTAAAGCCTTGAAGATGGCAGGAATAGATTTAAAAGATATGGATGTGATAGAACTCAATGAGGCCTTTGCCGCTCAATCTGTTGCCGTGATCCGTGAACTGGATATGGACGAGGACATCGTCAATGTTAATGGTGGTGCCATAGCCATGGGCCATCCTCTCGGTTGTACCGGCGCCAAGTTAACGACACAGATTCTCCATGAGATGAAACGCCGGGATTCTCATTATGGGATGGTTACGATGTGTGTAGGAGGCGGTATGGGTGCGGCTGGTATCTTTGAAAATCTTTGATATCCTTTATTTATTCATTCTAAAACAGTAAAAACATGTTCACAAAAGATACATTGGCAGGAAAAGCCATACTCATAACAGGTGGTGGAAGCGGTCTTGGTTTGGCTATGGCTAAAAAATTCGCTGCTCATGGTGCTAATATTGCCATCTGTGGCCGCACGGAAGAAAAACTATTGAAAGCGGCCGATGAATTACAAGAAAGTGGACAGAAAATTATTACGCATGTCGTTGATGTACGTGATTACGACGGTGTCGGAGAAATGATTAAACGACTCAATAATGAATTTGGCACCTTGAATGGCCTCGTAAATAATGCCGCCGGGAATTTTTTATCCGCATCGGAAGATATAAGCCCAAACGCATTTAAATCCGTTGTTGATATCGTTTTACACGGTAGTTTCAATTGTTCGCAACATTTTGGCAAACATCTGATTGATGAACATAAACGCGGAAACATTTTAAATATCGTCACTACATACACGGAAACAGGTTCAGCGTTTGTCTTACCCTCAGCTTGTGCCAAAGCCGGCGTATTAGCTATGACGAACACACTCGCGTTCGAATGGGCAGAATACGGCATTCGTGTTAATTCTATTGCCCCGGGCCCCTTCCCTACAAAAGGCGCCTGGTCCCGGTTGATGCCTTCTAAAGACGCAGAGAAGTTTTATCTGAATCGTATACCGGCTAAGCGATATGGGGAACGTGACGAGCTTGCCAATTTAGCCGTTTTCCTTATGTCCGATTTATCACCCTACATCACCGGTGAATCGGTTACAATAGACGGAGGGGAACATCTCATTTCCGGCCAATTTAATTTCATAGATCAGTTGATGCCCAGAAAAGAGTTAAAGAAGATATTTGGAACCATGAAAACCAAAAAGAATAAGGATTAAGCAGGCAATAGCATACCCATGGGGTAACGGCTTTCAGCGGTCAACATGATATTCCCTATGGCAAATTGCATTTACCTTGCGAACGAATTGCCACAATTTTTTTTGCAGACTTCTTGATTGAAAGTAAAGCAATTGAAGCATTTTACCCGCCTGA
>DASQZK010000215.1:0-2407 GCA_035638735.1 Bacteroidales bacterium | reverse complement strand
GCCGGGGTTGAAGCCGAACCAGCCGAACCACAGGATAAAGACGCCCAGGGCACCGAGTGTGAGGTTGTGTCCGGGGATGGCTTTGGGTTCGCCATTACGACCGTATTTTCCAAGTCTCGGGCCTACCAGCCATGCACCCATCAGACCCATCCAGGCACCTACTGAGTGAACGGCTGTTGAGCCAGCGAAATCGTGGAATGGTGTTTCCAACTGCGATAACCAGCCTCCGCCCCAGATCCAGTGACCGGAGATGGGGTAAATAAAGGCCGTGATGATGAGCGAGAAAAACAGGTAAGCCGAAAAATTCGTTCGCTCGGCCATAGCACCGGAAACGATGGTTGCTGCCGTAGCTGCAAAGACGGTCTGAAAAAGAAGGCTGGCCATGCCGGGAACACCGTCCACGGCATCGTTGCTATAAAAAAGAGAGACCTTTCCAACAAAGCCGCCAATGTCGTCACCATACATGAGTGTATAGCCCAAAATCCAGAATACAATGGATCCGATAGCAAAGTCGGAGAAATTCTTCATAAGGATGTTTGCCGTATTCTTGGCCCGGGTAAAGCCGGCTTCGACCATGGCGAAACCCGGCTGCATAAACATCACCAGGAATGCAGCGAGTAGTACCCAGATGGTATCGATTGATACGGTCAAACCTGAGACAGCATCAGCCACTGTGATGTATAATGTTTTAATTTCCATAATACTTTCATTTTTAAGGGTTAGTCTTTAATGTAAAGGGATTCGTCGCCCATCTCCCCGGTGCGGATCCGGTAGCTCTCCATGATATCCGATACAAAAACTTTTCCGTCACCGATCTCACCGGTACTGGCTGATTTTAATATTGAATCGATGGTACGGGCCACATTGATGTCGCGTACAATGATGGAGAGCAGGACGCGCTCTATGGTGCCGGTATCGTAGGATATACCGCGGTATACCCTGCTTTCCCTGGCCTGCCCCACACCGCGGACTTCCCAGAAGGAGAAGAATTCAATGCCGGCTTCGTTAAGGGCGTCCTTGACTTCCTCAAAGCGTGTTTTCCTGATGATTGCTTCTATCTTTTTCATAATGATTCGTTTTAGGTTTTTGCTGCCTGTCAGCTGCGATGGGTGGTTAGTGGATCCGGTAACTCATATTTTCATGACAGTGATATGCCGGGCAGGCAGCCTGTATTTTTAAAGGGTAAATCCAAAAACAATGTAGATATTCTCCGCTTCAGGATTGAATATCAGTGATGTTGATATAGGTAAAGAGAAGCTTTGCGAGATTTTCAGACTTTTCGATACCGTTGTACCAAGGTTAATAATCCCGGCTGAGTTGTTACCGTACCAGCCTATCGCTCCGTCTTCCTCTTTCGGATCGTCCAGAGCAGCACCCACGAACAGGGATATATCCGTGTCGCCTACCGATTTTGAGTAGCCCACTTCAAGATACTTGGCATAGTACGGGTCACCGTTTGCATCCGTACCGTCTGCTCCGTAAACATTCATGGCAAAAAGAATGGAAACCGGGAAACTTTCCGTTCCGTCAAAACTGGCCATGGCTTCATAGGTATGACCTGTTGTCTCTTTCTTGTAATTAAAATAATTGTCCCTCGATAATGCCTTGTCGGAAGGAAAAAAGTAATCGGTGATTCCAACGGTAAACATGTCCATAAAACTGTAAGTCAGGTAGAGGTCTGCTTCGGCACCGGTTGGTATGCCTCCAATTGACTGCGAGCCCCAGGCACCCAGAGTAAGTCCGCTTTCGCCAAAGGCATATTCAATGGAGGGCTGGATGTGGGGTGAACTGCCACCAAAATCCACCCCACGCCATATATACCGGCTTACCAGGTCGGCCCCGATGGAAAAGTTTGAACTCTCATCCTGGGCATACATACTCATGTTTCCCACTAACATCGCGGCAACAAGTGCCATACTTCTGAATAAATTTGCTTTCATCTTTTAGATATTAAGTTAATAATAGGGGGTTACCCGACAAAAGTAGTAAAAATATTTTAACAACAACTAAAAAAATAGGGGGTCAATATGAAAAAAGGATAAAAAAATAGAGGTAGAAAATAAAAACAAGGGGGGTATAAATAAAAAAGCTATTATTTTCAAATTTTAAATTATCAGGAGACTGGTAAAGGAGAAAATCGGTAATACTGTTCCGTTAGCGCTTCACGGGACACGGCCGGCGCTTCGATTTCGCTACCTCCACCGCAGAAACTGTTTGAAAACGCATCCAAGCAAATTCAGCTAGCGCTTCGACTTCACTGCCGCCACCGCCACCGCTAAAGCTTTAGGCGGCACGTGGTCAGCGACCGGCGACCCCAGACTGAAACATAGTCGCTATGCCAGCGTAGAAAATTGCGTTACGTCCCGATAGGAAAGGTTTGAAACAATATGAAACATTACAACGGTGA
>DASQZK010000214.1:0-2766 GCA_035638735.1 Bacteroidales bacterium | reverse complement strand
TGGTTCTGCCCGGCATGAACAGCATGAGAGAATTTTACCGGCTGGCTGGGTTGATAGTATTGCGACCTGCCAATCTGAATGGCCTCAACAACCAGGGTTTTCGTGATAAAAAAACCACTACCCACGATGACGATGAGATGAATCCACTTCCGTTGAATCTTCTTCGTTATAATCAGGTCGGTGATGGCACCCAGGAAAAGAAGTACGGCAATCACAAACAGGATCAACGTGTTGAATACCGGTTTGGGAGCTGTGATACCCTCTTTGGAGAAATCATCCATAAATCCTTTGATCATGACGATATCCTCGGGGGTCAGATCAATACTGTTATGGGTCTCGGAGAGTTTTTTACCCCGTGGCTTCAGCAACACCCTGACAAGATCTTTGACCGGACGGTCTTTGTATTTCAGGGCGATATCTTCAGCACTGGGATTCCAGTTGAAGGTGTCGACAAAGACCGTGTTGTGGCATCCGGCACAATTTACAGATTTGTCATCATTATATACCAGTCCGTAAAACAGTCGCTCGCCCCTGGTCAATTCGGCAGGTTTGAGGTTGTCGAGCATAACGTCGAGTGAATCTTTCGTTTCGGCCTGGCCATAAAGCGAACCTTGTGGAAGGAAAGAGATCAGGAATAAAAAGTGGAGAAGACAAAAAATGCTTTTTGTAAAACGACGCTCATACGATATTATCATCCCGGGCGTATTAAGGTTAATATTACATTCCCCCTCAATTATCTTCCCTTCACGTTCTCATTTATTATGCAGACATAACCAAAGATATGAATTTCGGAGAATATGGAAAGAAAGCCTTCAAAAAATACTGTCTTATTTAAAATTAGTTAAGATTAGGTCAGGCAGCTTTTCCATGATAAGGCTAAAAGACAATAGCAGAAAGCATTGCCGACCAGCCGGCATTACATGTTAGGAGTGCGGAGATTGGAAAACAGGAAAAAGGCTAGCATACAGGACTACCTCAGCAAATGAACAAAGCCTTTTGCATGTAACCGGTTGTCGCCGTCAATCTGGCTGACGATATAATAATAGATGCCATTATGCATTTCCTGGCCTGAAAAAGAACGTCCGTCCCAATTAATATAGGGTGATTCCGATCTGTAAATAAGAACACCCGAACGCGTATATACCAGGAATGAATAGGAATAGATGCCGTTGGTTCTGATCCTGAAATAGTCGTTGATCCCATCTCCGTTCGGGGTAAAGACGTTTGGTAACGCCATCAGGTCATTGACCTGAATAGATTGCGAAACGGAATCGGCACAACCGTATGAATCTTCCACGCGGAGTGTAACCTGGTAATTCCCGGCGGAACCAAAATCATGGAAAACGTGTTTTCCTGTATCGGGCATCCCGTTATTAAAGTTCCAGTAATATGTATATGAGAGTGTGTCTGGGTCAGGATCCGGTGCGTTGAAAATAAAGGCAAAATTACCGGCATCCAGAGTGTCGGCATAAAAGAAATCAGTGGCCGGTAACGGGTAAACGGAAATGAGACCAGGTGCTTCAATAACCTGGACCCGGTTAATGGTGACCGATACATCATAGACTCCCGGTGTGGTATACACTACCGAAGGGTTCAGTGGCCCACTGGTTGTCGAACCGTTTCCAAAATCCCAGGAAATGCTGGTAATTGTGTCATTATCAAGGGCCGGCTGGAAAGAAAATGTGGTTTCCAGTTGTCCGCATCCGGAAGAAGTATCGGCATGAAGTTTAACCTGTGCTTTCACAACAAAGGCACAGGTGCAATAAACCAGTATTATCAGGAGCGCATACTTCTTCATTCACATCAATATTCTTGTAAATATAGGAATTCGAAAAAAAATTTGATTAAATATTTTCGGTCAATTTTTTAACAACCCTGAAATTATTGAGAAACTCTTTAGCGAAGACCCGCAGTATTGTATATCCGGGAATAGCCAGGATCATCCCTGTAACACCGGCCATACTTCCTGCCAACAGTATCACCAGGAATATCTCCAGCGGGTGTGCATTAACACTGTTTGAGAATATCAAAGGCTGAAACAGGAAATTGTCAATGAGCTGTACCGCCATAAACACGATGAGCATATAACCGGCCAGTGGCAGTAGTGCTGCAAATTCAAGATGAATATTAAAAGCAACGCCAAGGAGAATTCCCAATGATGTCCCAATAAGGGGTCCGAGATAAGGAATTACGTTTAATATGGCAGCGATAAGCCCGATTAGCAGGCTCCGCTTAAACCCAAGACCGGCAATGGTCAATCCGATGGTAAGCAGTATTAGAATACATGTAACCTGCAAACCGATCCCGATAAAGTACCTCGACAGCAATTTTTTTACCGAATGCATGGCATGGCGCACATTCGTCTCATGTTTCGCCGGCACAAGCAGAACGATGGTCTCGGTAATAAGATTCTGATCTTTCAGGAGGAAAAAAGTAATAAAGGAAATGGAAAAAACGGCCACGAAAATATTCCCGAGGACTGAGGCCAGTGTGCCGAAAAGGTTTGAGACAAAAGAGAAATCGAGCACACTAATAAGCCTGGTCTTTATGTATTCGGTAAGTGACTGGCCATTGTTACCCGAGACTTGAAAATGCTCGAAGACATTCTCCACCTTGTCGATAGGTTGCTGAAGCCTTTCGATAAAGGTGTCGGCATCGATCCGGGAAAGCTCATTGGCTTCCCGGGCAACGATAGGAATGAATATCCGGAAAAAACCAAAAAAGATGACCCATAACAAGACAAGGGATATTAAGGCCCGCAGCGAA
>DASQZK010000213.1:0-3127 GCA_035638735.1 Bacteroidales bacterium | reverse complement strand
ATTCCTGTTATGAAAAAAACGATCGACGGACCAGCCCTGGTCTATTGCGAAGGGGCCTTCAATACCACCAACGGAAAAACGGCACACGGCCTGGTGCGTTTTACCGAGAGATATGATGTGGCCGCTGTGATCGACACCCGTTACACCGGTCACGATGCCGGCGAAGTGCTGGATGGAAAGCCGAATAATATACCCATATTCGCCACTGTTGAAGCTGCGTTCGACAACGCGGTAAGCCGCGACATGAAGCCGGGTTATTTTGTCATCGGGCTGGCGCCCGACGGCGGACGGCTGGAGACAGCTGCCAGGAAGGACATCATTAAAGCCATCGAACTGGGAATGAATGTCGACTCGGGATTGCACGATTTCATTTCCGACGATCCCGAATTCTTCAATCTTGCGCGCGACAATAAAGTGCAGATCCGTGATATCAGGAAGACTCCCACCAGGGATAAACTCCACTTCTTCTCGGGCAAGATTGAAGAAGTAAACTGCCTGAAGCTGGCCATACTGGGCACCGATTCGGCCATCGGCAAACGCACCACAGCGTGGATCGTCGTTCAAGGACTTAGAAATGCCGGCTATAAAGCCGAACTGGTAGGTACCGGACAAACCGCCTGGATGCAGGGTGCCAAATACAGCCTCATCATGGATTCGCTTATAAATGATTTCGTATCCGGCGAGATTGAACACGCTGTTCATGAAGCCTGGAAAAATGAACAGCCCGACGTGATCGTTATTGAGGGACAGGGAAGCCTTCTCAATCCTGCCTATCCCGGAGGATTCGAGATCCTGGCCGCAGGTCGTCCCGACTACATCATCCTCCAGCATGCCCCGCGACGCCTCGAATATGACGGCTTCCCGGGTTATAACCTACACCCTCTCGAGGAACAGGTTGAGGCCCTGGAAATCATCTCCGGGAAAAAGGTGATAGCCATCACCATCAACCACGAAAATATGCGGGATGAAGAGATCAGGGCCGAAGAGGAAAAAATATCACGCGAGCTGGGCATCCCCGCTATGGATGTTCTGAAGTCGGGGCCGGAGGCACTGCTTGGTGTACTTGCCCCGCTGACCCGAACATAAGTTGTGTCACGTAAAACGTTAACAGGATGAAACTCTCTGATTATATTGTCTTCGAAAGCCTCACGGTAGCTGCACCCGTCATTGAAAAAAAGAAGATTACGTCGACATATATCCTTCAGAAAAAGAATGGAGAAACGGTCTCGAACGAGCTGACATATTCATTCGAGGAGGACGTGTTCAATCCGTCGTCGGATACACACCGGAACCTGGCCTCCATGATGCTGGCACAGGTGGCCCTCAATTACGGGCTGTTCTGTGATGAGATCATATTCGATGGCCTTTACGACGATACCGATCGCAAGTTCATCAGGGATATGCTTGAAAATACCTCCCGTGAGATCTATGTTAACAGGCTGCTGAAACCAAACCCGTTTATTATTGAGTCGTACAGGGGTCTTCGCCCTGAAAAAATGAAAAAGTATACCTCGGCAGGTATCCGGTTTCAGGACAGTTTCGGGGGGAAACCCTCCGGCTTTGACTGGAAACACTGGGATACAGAGCGGGAGAAACATTGCATACTGAGCAGTGGAGGAAAAGACAGCCTGCTGAGTTACGGGCTGATGGATGAGCTTGGAAAAGATGTCCACCCGATTTTTGTCAACGAATCAGGGCGGCACTGGTTCACCGCACTTAATGCATACAGGTATTTCAAGGAACATGACCAAAATACGGCCAGGGTATGGTGCAACTCCGACCGTATCTTTAACTGGATGATCCGTAATATGCCCTTCATCAGGCCCGATTTTAACACCGTCAGGGCCGACGATTACCCCATACGTTTATGGACGGTAGCCGTCTTTATTTTTGGGGTATTGCCGTTACTAAAAAAACGTGGTATCGGCCGCCTGATTATCGGCGATGAGTTCGACACCACACGCAAACTCAACTACGAAGGTATTACCCATTACGACGGCTTGTACGATCAGAGCCGGTATTTCGATAATGCACTATCACGCCTTTTCATGAAGAAAGGCTGGAATATCAGCCAGTTTTCGCTGTTGCGAAGCCTGTCGGAATTGCTTATACTGAAAATCCTGGTTAAGCGCTATCCAGATCTTCAGCGCCAGCAGGTCTCGTGCCATGCAGCCCATGAAAAAGAAGGCCGGATCTATCCCTGCGGAAACTGTGAGAAATGCCGGCGCATCATCGGTATGCTGAAAGCCCTTGATGAAGATCCCCAACGTTGCGGTTACGAACCTGCACAGATCGATAAAGGCCTTAAAAAACTGGCAACAGCCAGCGTCAAACAGATCGGCTCCGATGCATCCCACTTGTATTCATTGTTGCTTGATAAAGGCCTCATTGAAGAAACCGAACATACTAAACGGCTGGCAAAGCCCTACCCGCATATTATGATGATGCGTTTCGACAGTGAACGATCACTTATCAAGGACATCCCCAACGACCTGCGACTACCCTTGTTCAGGATTTACAGTGAATATGCCGACGGTGCAGCCAGGCTGGTGAACAAGAAATGGATACAAACGGATGTGTTCACAGACCCCGACCTGTCGGTACCCTATCCATTCGAGCTGGGCAACAACCCGGAAGCAGACAATGTGAGCGGTGATTACCTGTGGGGCGAAATGAGCTGGCCCGAAATCGAAGAGAAACTGCAGAAGGTCGACATTGCCATCCTCCCTTGCGGATCCATCGAACAACACGGCCCTCACCTGCCTGTCGACGTGGATGCCTTCGACGCCGCTTACCTGGCCAGGAAGGTGGCAGAAGCATGCAGTAAGCCGAGACCTTTCGTACTGCCCCAGGTATCGTACGGTGTGGCCTATCATCACGAAGATTTTAAGGGCACGGTGAGCGTTACCAACGATGCCCTTAGCAGGCTGGTCTATGACATCGGCATGAGCCTGGCCCGCAATGGTATCAAAAAACTGGTCATCCTCAACGGCCATGGCGATAATACACCCACGCTCAATTATGCGGCGCAGATGATCAACCGCGATGCCAATATTTTCGTTTGTGTGGAGACCGGTGAGACCAGTGATGAAGACCTTTACAAGCTTATCGATACGCCCAACGACAT
>DASQZK010000212.1:0-3064 GCA_035638735.1 Bacteroidales bacterium | reverse complement strand
CGCAGGAACCAGTTGCACGAGGTGATCAGGCTCTCGGGGATGAACCTGATTATTGACGATACCGATCACCCGCTTATCATCAAGGTCGCGTCCATTCAATCGGCCCGGATGCAGGTATATTTTATCGACAATGAGGACTATTTTCACAGGAAAGCGGTATTGAAAGATTCCAGGGGCCGTTTTTTTGCCGATAACGATGAAAGGATGATTTTCTTTGCCAGGGGAGTGCTGGAGACCGTCAAGAAATTGCGATGGTCACCCGACATCATTCACTGCCATGGCTGGTTTACCAGTCTTGTACCCCTGTATGTAAAAAAATCGTATAACGAGGAGCCGCTATTTACCAATTCCAAAGTGGTGTTCTCTGCTTATAACCATGCTTTTAACGACTCACTTGGTGAGAATTTCTCAAAAAAAGTCAGTTTTGAAGGTACCACAGACGATGATCTGAGCATCATCAGTGAACCCACCTTCCGGAATATTGCCAGGATAGCATTCCGTTATTCCGATGGTGTGATAAGAGGAAGCGAGAATTTGCCACCGGAAATTGATGGTCTGATGGGCGGTCTTGACATTCCTGTGCTAGATTATCAGCCTACGGAAGAATATATTGATGCCTATTCCGTTTTCTATGATAAAATCTTAACCGAATAGTATAGTATAGCATGAGAGAAAGATTCCGCCGCTTTCCAGCCGGAAAGATCATCACCGGATGCATTGCCATTGTCATTTTATTTTCCGCGTGTACCGAAGATCCGACGTTTGTCGGTAAAAATATTCTGCCTACGTCCGATAATATTATTATGAGAAATGATACATCGGCAGTTATTGATGCCTGGACGACTGCCGGGACGCCTGTCGTTACAAGTGCAAACTCCATAATGATGCTGGGTAGTACCCGTGACGAAATTTTCGGTTTTACCCGGGCCCGGTTTATGGCGCCAGTGGTGAACTATTTCAACGCAAGCCTGGAGACAGGGTTGACCATCGATTCCCTGGTGTTAACCATGAAGGTAGACACTTCCTATGGTGATGCTGTGGCACAAACAGTAAGGGCATACGAGGTGACCACCGATTCAATCGGATATAACCGGACCTATTATTCCGACGAGGACCCGTCCAACTTTTATAATCCTGTTGAAATCGGGCATACTGTTTTTCATCCCGCTACCGACACGGCTATCCGTATCAGGATCACCAACCCGGATTATCTCAATAAGTTCTATAATTCGCCCGATTCGATATTTCTTGATCCGGTCGACTTTATGAACGTCTTTAAAGGTGTTTTCATCAGCACCGATCCCATTACCGGCAACGGGGGTTCACTTATGGCTGTCAATCTCACCGGAACCAGCCAGGAGTCAGGCAGAGAGTCGGGAATGCGTTTGTATTACAAAAATGACACGACCCGTTCGGTGTCCGATACTATTACAAACATTTATTCCATCTTCTTTCCCACCAGCAGCGCTAATTCAACCAATCCGCTAATCAGTCCGAATTTCTTCACACACGACTATACCGGTGCCCGGGCAGCTGCAAACCTTGATCTGCCGGACGCCAATGATTCACTACAGTTCATTTCAGGTCTGGGAGGTTTGGATGTACGACTGAGTTTTCCCGAAATCGGAAAATGGCTCGACAGTACCCATGTGGCCATCAATAAGGCCGAACTTATTATCCCGGTCGACACAACGATTATTAATCCCGACCTCTTCCCAAAAAACCTGGCATTGTTGGAGGTGAACGATGACGGCAGTTACTCGTTCCTGAATGATTTCCGGATCGACCAGTCGTCCGGTACCAGCGGTACGCCCGGCAATGTATTCAACGGGTATTACGGGCAGATCATCAGGGGCGCGTACGTGTTTAACATTGGTTATCATTTCCAGGATTATATCGAAGGCAAAGTGGATAACATGGATTTTATCTTGTTAAACGGTGAGGTTGCGAACCTGAAAGTCATCTCCCCACAAACCCTTAATGCACAGTCGCCCGCCAGGACGATATTAAAAAGCCCCGGTTCGTCGGGCATTCGATTACGTATAATATATACTGAATATTAGAGAAATATGTGTGGTATTGTAGGATACATTGGTGAGAGAAATGCATATACTATTCTCATCAATGGTTTGAAGAGACTTGAATACCGGGGTTACGACTCAGCCGGTATAGCCATGTATGATGACCAGGTCAGAACCTATAAACAAAAGGGGAAGGTGAGCGACCTGGAAAAGTACGTGGATGGTAAAAATGTGGCCGGTACTATTGGCATAGGCCATACCCGCTGGGCTACCCATGGCGAACCCAACGACATTAACGCGCACCCGCACACCTCCATGAAGGGCCATTTCACACTGATCCATAATGGCATCATTGAAAACTATACCACCCTAAAGACAAAACTTACCGACAGGGGCTATACGTTTAAAAGTGACACGGATACCGAAGTCCTGGCTAACCTGATCGAATACATTTACCTCAAAGGTAACGTGGCTGCCGAGATTGCTATCAGACTGGCCCTGACCAAAGTGGTTGGCGCTTACGGACTCGTGGTGCTCTGTGCCGGTGAAGCCGATACGGTTTTTGCCGCCCGGAAAAGCAGCCCGCTTGTCCTTGGCATTGGTGACGGGGAATATTTTGTGGCTTCCGATGCAACCCCTATCGTAGAATATACCGACCGGGTCATCTATCTCAACAACGAGGATGTTGCCATCATCAAACGTGATGAACTTATCCTGAAAACAATCCAGAATGACAAGCTGGAGCCCAAAATTGAAAAAATTGACCTTGGCATCAGTGAGATTGAAAAGAACGGTTACGATCACTTTATGCTGAAAGAGATCTTCGAACAGCCCAGATCCATTAAAGATACCTTCAGGGGCAGGATTACCCAGGATTTTTCCGGGATTCGTCTTGGAGGTCTTTACACCGTCGAGGATAAACTCATTAATGCTAAACGCATTATCATTATCGGCTGTGGAACATCGTGGCATGCCGGGATGGTTGGCGAATACCTGTTTGAAGATGTAGCCCGAATCCCGGTGGAGGTTGAATATGGGTCTGA
>DASQZK010000211.1:0-2177 GCA_035638735.1 Bacteroidales bacterium | reverse complement strand
GTAACAATATATGACCTGCGGCAAACCTGGAAGCAATCGCCTCGGTTGGCCGAATGGTTATGTTCATGAAGGCTCAGGTAACATTTCCCTGAAACAGCCATACACAAGGCTCCATGAACGAACATCTCCAGGCGTACCGGTTTCCCCGACGGGCCGGTAATGTCTTCAAGCTCAATACCGCGACCAATCTCGGCCACCTGGTTAAGATCAAGCTCCCGGGCCAGAACTGCCACATCGCCAAAGGCCGCATAGAATTTTAAAGATTCTATATTACTTATATTCAATTGAGTTGACAAATGTACCTCAACACCGGCTTTACGCGCATAAGATAATACGGACTGGTCAGCAGCGATCACAGCATTTACCCCGTGATAACGGGCCAGATCAATAATCTCACGCACCATGCCAAGTTCATGATTATAGATAACAGTGTTAACTGTCAGGTAGGTTTTCAGTTTATTTTCCCTGGCTATGGACATGATCTCCGGAAGGTCCTGGCGTGTAAAATTATTTGCTGAACGTGCCCGCATATTTAACTGTTCGATGCCGAAATATACAGAATCAGCTCCTCCCTGTATGGCTGCCCTCAGCGAATCGAACGATCCTGCAGGTGCCATTATCTCAAAATCTTCACGATTATAATTCATGGTGTAAAATTACATATTTATGGCTTATGGTAACCGACTAAGCCTATTCTTAACAAACCCTGCCCGGGTGAATGTGGTCCCGGTATCGGGAACGATTTTAGCCGGTGTATTTAACTGGAAGATCTCCCCCTCTTTCTCAGTACGATCCTGAAGGTAGTTCCTAAATTGAGTTCTGAATTCAGAACAAAAATTTTCCCGTCGTGATAGTATTCAACAATTCTTTTCGTAAGTGAAAGGCCGAGGCCCCATCCTCTCTTTTTGGTTGTATATCCCGGTTTGAAAATGGTGTTAAATTTCGATTTGGGAATCCCTTTTCCGGTATCGGCAATATCGATATGAACCGCCCGGGGCAGATCATTTACCGTTAGCGTGATACGGCCAGAGCCATTCATGGCGTCGATCGCATTTTTGCATACGTTTTCTATGACCCACTCAAAAAGTGACTCGTTTAATGGAACCCTGACTTCATGATCGGGTAATTCAAGATTGAAGGCAATTTTTCCCGAGCTTCGTGTTTTGAGATAGTTCAAGGAGTTAGTAAGTACCCGCTCCACGCTTATTTCCGTAAGGGACGGTCGCGATCCAATCTTGGAAAAGCGCTCGGTGATCTTTTCAAGTCTTTTCACATCTTTTTCCAGCTCGGCAATCGTTTCCATGGAACGGTTTCCGCTCTTCAACAACTCAACCCAGGCGAATAACGAAGAAGTCGGTGTCCCCAGCTGATGAGCCGTTTCCTTTGAAAGCCCTACCCAAACCTTGTTCTGCTCCGCTTTACGTGATGAACTAAAAGCAAAATATGAAACAAGTATGAATAGCATTATGACTCCCAGTTGGATATAGGGAAAATAAAAGAGCCTGTTTAGTAAATACGAGTCACGGTAATAAATGAAATTCCTGTCTCCGTTCATCAGGTTGATCACGATACTGTCGTGTTCTTCTTTCATTATCTCAACAAGGTGGTCCATATAACCTTCCCTTTTTACCTTTGTTGAGTCGATGTTTCGATACGTAATGATATCTCCGGCACTATCGGTAAGGATAACCGGCACTGTTGTATTATTTTCGATAACAGAAAGTGGAAAGTTAAGTCCGTTACCCGAAAAGTCTGCCTTGTCGAGAATGCGAACAGCCTCAGCCCAAAGCTCGATCTTTTTTCTTTCCTGGGAAGACAGGGACTTCACAAGCCGGTTGGTATAGACCAGTGAACCAACCCCGATCAGGATGGCCCCGGCGAAAAGGAATACTTTCCAACGTTGTTTTTGTTCGTAAATATTCAAAGTCTGCGTTTTTTACATTCTGTGAAAAATCAAATTCAGAAACCCTCACGTAAAAATCCTTTTTACTCCCCCGGGAAGGCAGAAAAAAGGCCTGCCCTGGCAATTGCAACAATTCATAATCCTATTGGGAAAAACCTCTCTTACTTATATCATCCATTTTTATTTATCGTCTTCATCCCACTCGATCTTGAACTTTCTCTTTTCGTTCTTTTTGGTCGGTTTATCGATATTGACGTTACTACCCGGCGTCGTA
>DASQZK010000210.1:0-3621 GCA_035638735.1 Bacteroidales bacterium | reverse complement strand
AGCGTTCCACCATATCCCCGGAGGGACGTGCCCTTTCACGCCAGCATTTCAGCCGGGAAAAGATAAACATCATGAAAAGCCTGGACCTGCTTATCATCGATGAAATAAGTATGGTAAGGGCTGATGTGCTCGATGCCATTGACGAGGTATTAAGACGGTATCGAAGAAAATCAAGGCCCTTTGGCGGGGTACAGTTATTAATGATTGGCGACCTCCAGCAGCTGGCACCGGTCATCAAAGATGATGAATGGGACATTCTAAGCAAGTATTACGACAGTGGTTTTTTCTTCAGCAGCCTGGCTCTCAAAGCAACCGAGTATATCAGTGTTGAACTGGAACATATTTACCGCCAGCAGGACAGTAATTTCATCAGGGTGTTGAACAGTATCAGGGACAATCGTCCCGACAAGGATACCATCCGTGCTCTTAACGATCGTTACATCCCCGGTTTCAAGCCGGAAGAAGAAGAAGGCTACATCATCCTCACCACGCATAATGCCCGTGCCCAGCGGATCAACGATTCGAGGCTTTCCGAACTGCCGGCCGAGGAATTCCGGTTTAAAGCACGTGTGGAAGGCGATTTCCCCGAATACAATTATCCCACCGATCCCAACCTTCTTCTGAAAGCCGGGGCACAGGTGATGTTCGTAAAAAATGATCCCGATCCGAAAAAAGAATTTTATAACGGGAAGATCGGGAAGATCGTCGATATTGATGACGACATCATCTACGTCCAGTGTCCCGGCGAGGATTCGGCAATAGAGGTTAATCCGCTGGAATGGGAGAACATGAAGTACACCATCGATCAGGAGACCAAGGAGATCAGCGAGAACATCGTGGGTCGCTTCATTCAGTATCCCCTGAAGCTGGCATGGGCCATCACTATTCATAAAAGCCAGGGGCTGACCTTCGACAAGGCGGTCATCGACTCCCAGCTGGCCTTTGCCCATGGGCAGGTTTATGTGGCCCTTAGTCGCTGCCGGACCCTTGAAGGGCTGGTACTGAGCACTCCCGTAAATTATCAGGGACTGAACTCAGACCGGCAGGTGGAACATTTTACCGATGACCTGAGGCATAATCCTCCCGATTCCGGCCAGCTTCAAAAGGCCATGACCGATTATGAACAGAGTCTCATCAAAGAATTGTTCAGCTTCAGTAACATCCGCTACATAATTGAAAACGGTCTTAAAACAGCTCGCCAATTTAATGAAGTGGTTATCGGTGATGTATACGGAACATTTAACGATATGCGAAACCGGTTCGATGCAGAAATTAACATTGTATCGGCAAAATTCATCAGCCTGATCGACCAGGCGTTTAGGACCGGTGTGGATGAAGCTTTCAGACAAAGGATTGCAAAAGCCACGATATATTTCACCGAAAAAATTGAAGATATTATTGCTCATCCCCTTCAGAAACTTACCATTGATACAGATAATAAGTCTGTGGCAAAAGAATTTAAAGATGTAACCAAAAAACTTTGGGAAGAAACCTATATCAAAAACGCCTGTCTCAAGGCCTGCAAAAATAACTTTGAAATAAAGGATTATCTCGATGCCCGGGCAAAATCGGCCCTTTCTGTTCCTCTCCTTCGAACCGTAAAGAAGAACCGGCTGACTGAGAAGTTTGACAGTCAGGAAAAGGAATCCCTTTTCAGTCACCTCAAAGCATGGCGTACTGCCAAAGCGGAAGAACTCGATATTCCCCTGTACATGATCATGCACCAGAAAACAATACAGGAGATCGTGCATTTTTTACCGGTCACTGAGAAGGAACTTATCCACATCAAGGGGTTCGGTCCTAAGAAGATGAAAAACTACGGAGCTGAGGTCCTCGACCTGATCAATGAATTCGTCTCAAAAGAAGAAATAAATATCGACGAACGGGAAAATGTCGTAATCGCCTCAACGAAAAAAAAGAAAAAAGAACGAACGGATAAGGGCCATACCTTTGAAATCAGCTTCAGCATGTTCAGGGAAGGGAAGAGTATTTCGGAAATAGCCGGGGAGAGAAAAATGACCGAGGCTACTATTGAAAATCATCTTGCCTATTTCATCGGGATTGGTGAACTTGATATTCATGAACTGCTCGATGAAGGTATCATTTCAACTATCTCGGACTTTTTCAATAAGAATGGTATCATGGGACTTAACGATACCATGGAGGCTTTACAGGGAAAATACACTTATTCACAGCTGAGAATGGTTCGTGAATATGTTAAAACCAACCAGGTAAACTGAGTACGGTAACCTCGTAATTTTTTATTACGTTTGCAGCCGGAATGACCCGGGGTGGAAATGCCTGTATTTCACAGAAAAGCTACTGATATACTATTGGCGTCAAACTTCCGTTTTTATCAGCCAGGTTTTAAAAAAACGGGGATAAGGGTGTCTCAAAAGACGTCATAAATTTTTTAAACGTATAAATTGAAAGTGGCTGGATTTCTCATACCCTGAATCCCCTTGGGAGGGTTCATTTCGTCCATGGTTTTTTTATCGTGAATCAGGAAACCTTGTGGACATCAGCTTTTAATTTGAAAGTTGATGAAAAGAGAATTCAACTTTTTGTACAGTCTCATGGGCCGAAACCTGGACTAATTTTAGACTAATTTTAGAAAAAAGAATTTGTGGATATTAAGACAGAAATAAATAAAAGAAGGACATTCGCTATTATATCACACCCCGATGCGGGTAAGACTACTCTGACGGAGAAACTGCTGCTGGCTGGCGGTGCTATCCAGGTTGCCGGGGCAGTGAAGAACAACAAGATCAGGAAGACAGCCACGTCCGACTTTCTTGAGATTGAGAAACAACGGGGTATCTCTGTTGCTACTTCTGTAATGACGATCGATTAT
Organism: Bacteroidales bacterium; assembly: GCA_035638735.1. Lineage (GTDB taxonomy): Bacteria > Bacteroidota > Bacteroidia > Bacteroidales > DASQZK01. The sequence goes on along the minus strand of DASQZK010000210.1, from coordinate 767 downwards.
GAAGGGAAAAAGATAAACATCCTTGATACCCCGGGGCACAAGGATTTTGCCGAAGATACCTATCGGACCCTCACGGCAGTAGACAGTGTCATCCTGGTGGTCGACAGCGTGAAAGGGGTTGAAGAACAGACACGAAAACTCATGGAAGTATGCCGGATGAGGGCCACCCCGGTGATGATCTTTATTAATAAGATGGACCGCGAGGGAAAGGATGCTTTCGACCTGCTGGAAGAACTGGAGAAGGAACTGAAAATTGCCACCAGTCCCTTTACCTGGCCTATTGGCAGTGGGAAGAATTTCAAAGGTGTGTATAATCATTCTACGGCCAGTGTTCAGCTTTACCAGCCCCAGATATCCAAAAAAGCGGAAACACTTGTAAAAACAAGCGATATCGATGACCCTGCTCTCCTTGAATTCGTTGGTGAAGATAACCTCGAAGAGCTCAGGGATGAACTTGAACTTGCCCGCGACATGTTCGAATCGTTCGACCACAACCTTTATCGAGAGGGTTACCTGGCCCCTGTATTTTTCGGAAGTGCCCTCTACAATTTCGGCGTACCGGAGCTGTTAGATACATTTATCGACATTGCCCCTGCCCCGACTAATTCCAAAACCAACCTGCGTGATGTAATGGCTGAGGAGCCTAAGTTCTCAGGTTTCGTTTTCAAAATTCATGCGAACCTCGACCCCAATCATCGTAACCGCATGGCTTTCCTAAGAGTATGCTCGGGCAAATTTGAACGCAACAAGTTGTACTATCATACCCG
>DASQZK010000209.1:0-3628 GCA_035638735.1 Bacteroidales bacterium | reverse complement strand
ATCTCAACCGAGCCACTGATCTCGTGAATCTCCGCATCGACCTTCCTGCTTTCAAGATACCGGGACAGGATTCCGGGGTATGAGGTAGCGATCTTCTTCCCGTTAAACCATGAAGGGCCACTATAGTTCTCATTCTTCGGTACCGCCAGTGAAAGATGGCAACGGGCAAATCCCAGTCTGTAAACAACGTCAACCTCACAAGGTTTTTCCAGAATAATGTTCTCCCCTACAATACCAATGTCTGCGACCTTATCGGTAACATACTGGGGGATGTCATCGTCGCGCAGATATAAGATCTCGAGTGGAAAATTCGATGAAACAGAAACGAGCTTTCGGTCACCGTTATTCAGTGATATGCCCGCCTCCCTGATCAGCTCGAGTGATTTCTCACTCAACCTGCCGGATTTCTGAACTGCAATTTTTAATTTTTCCATTGTTGGATGTGTATTTAAAAAAAAAGGTTTGCAAAATTTGCAAACCTTAGTGAGAATATCTTTTCCTGAGCTTACATTTTCTGCATACTAATCTACTTCATCATGAAGATGATGATGAAACCTGGTTACAGTATGTGCAGAAAAAAGTCTCATTCATTTCAAATTTGAGACAATATTAGCGATTCAATTTTAATTTATCAAACACAGAATGAAAATTTAACCATAATTTAATCAGGGAATGTCTTTCAGCAGGACGTTCGTGGAAGAAGAACGCAGCGATGAATAGATATCATTATATATGGTATTCAGATTTTCAAACGTTTTCGATTCTTTCACCATAACCTGGTCGACGCCAAGTGCATCTATTTTTTCGGTTACAAACTGGATGTCGATCTTATTAATATCGATGGCCGGTTGGTAACCTTTCTCCTTTGGAATCGGGGTAACCGTTTCATTCAGGACGCCGGCCTGGTTAAGATCAAAAAGGATATCACGCACCAGCCGTATCGGAATCTCCAGCTTCTGACTAATGGTGGTGCTTGTTTCGGGTTCTTCCCCAACTTGAAAATTCCTAATGATATGATGCATGATAAGAAGCGAGAGGATTCGCTTGTTTTGCTGGCTGATATGCAGTGATTCGGCTTCAAGCTCGTATTTCTCGACATTCTGATAGGCAAAAGATATCTCAGCACCCAGAAGTACAATAAGCCAGCTTAGCTGGAGCCAGATCAGGAATAGCGGCAGGGCGGCAAATGTTCCATACAGGGCGCTGTATTTTGAAACGCCAATTTGAAAATGGATATATGCCCATTGTACGAACTGGAAGCCTGTTCCGGCGAGGATTCCGGCAACGAGGGCGTACTTGAAAAATACCCGGGTATTGGGAAGAATAATGTAAACCAGGGTAAAAAGAAGCCAGATAAGCGCGTAAGGAACAATTCTCACGACGATCTGGATAATCGGCGACAGGGCCTGGAACATACCATAACTTTCGGTAGCCGACTGGAACCTTGTGGAGATGTAAACCATTACGCTGCTCGATACAATGATAAGAAACGGGCCTATCAGCATGATGGAGAGATAATCGCTCAGCTTACGAAATACCGACCGGGGTTTTTTCACCTGCCATATTGCATTGAAAGAGCTCTCGATATTATTAAGTACCTGCATCACCGACCATATCAGCACAACTACACCAATACCTGCCAGCAATCCGCCTTTCACGTTCTCCAGGACCTTATCGGACAAATCGATAATGTAATTCATCACCTCTTCCTGGCCCTTGAAATTGTTGATGATAAAGGTTTCCATGGTATTCTTGAAGCCGAATCCTTTTGCCACGCCAAAAGCCATGGCCACGATAGGCACAACCGACAACAGGGTATAAAAGGTAAGAGCCGAGGCCCGAAGACTTACCCTGTCTTCCATGAAACCTTTAAAAGCCAGGATAATGATTCGCAATTGCCGAATCAGGAATGAGCGTATCCTCGAGGTTTGGTGAAGGGGGATACGCCACAGCTCCTCCCCGATAAAATGTCGGATTTTATCTACCATGTATTATCGATTTGATACAAATATACGAGAAATACGGGTTTTTGTTGGGAAAAATGATTGTTCCTGAGTGGCTGCGGGGCTGAACGATCACACAGAGAATAATGTAAAGGTTGAATACCGGCGTCGATTGGTTAGTGCTGATACGAGACGGATCCGTGAATCTGCTATCATCCTGCCTCCCTAGGAAGCCGGAAGGGATTGAACCTTGAATGGTTTTCATATTACCGCCTAATTTCTTATCATTGCACCCGCTATTGACCATACTATATGAACATTCAAATTCTCCACCTCATCGAAGGGGCGCGCAAAGCCACCGGGCTTACCGTTGTCATCGACGTATTCAGGGCCTTCTCAGTGGCCCCTTATGCCTTTGCCAACGGCGTGGACAAGATAATACCGGTGGGCAGCCTGGAAAAAGCACAGAAACTGAAAGCAGAGAATCCCACCTGGCTGCTGGCCGGCGAAAGGCATGAGCAGAAAGTTCCCGGTTTCGACTTTGGTAATTCACCGTCCCAGATCCTGGAAGCCGACCTGCAGGGGAAAACGCTCATCCACACTACCAGCGCCGGGACACAAGGACTGGTGAATGCCGTCAATGCGGGAGAAATTCTTACAGGGAGTTTCGTGAATGCCGGTGCCATCATCAATTATATTAAAACGAAACAACCGGAAACTGTTTCGCTGGTATGTATGGGGTACTCAACGCAATACCCGGTAGAGGAAGATACCTTTTGTGCCGAATACATCAAAAATGAACTGGAGGAACGCAAAAACAATTTCGATGAAATGGTAAGCATTATAAGACAGACCAGCGGGGCACGCTTTTTTGACGAAGAGAAACAGACCTTTGCACCTTCGTCCGATTTTGATCTTTGCCTCAGCCTGAACAGGTTCGACTTTGTGATTAAAGCCAAAAAGACTGTCGACGGCTATGAACTGAGAATGGCAACAGTGTGAACCAATAAAACAAATGGTTGTTTACTACGTTTTCACATTACCCAAATATAAGTCATTGAGAGATATCTCGTTTTATCGAAATAACACCCATGGAAAAAATTAAAAACTGGTTCAGGAATTACCTCAGGAAGAACTCAAAATTGAAGATCTTTGGTGATATTATTTTTTACATCCTGGTCATCCTGATGATCATTCCCTCGACCAGGCGCGACCTTTCGGCCCTCCTGATAAAGGCCACTCTGCGTAAACCACATGTAAAAACAGAAAAAAGTGTTAACGAATTAACGTCCGCCGATTACCAGTTTTTTCTTCAGGATTTAAACGGTAAAAGTTACAACCTTGGGAATTTCAGGAATAAAGTCACCATCCTTAACTTCTGGGCAACCTGGTGTCCACCGTGCCGTGCCGAAATGCCGTCATTACAAAAACTATACAACGATTATGGCGACAAAGTGAATTTTGTTCTGGTAAGCAGCGAGGAAGCCGGTAAGATCAACCCTTTCCTTAAAGAAGAGGGCTATACAATGCCCATATACATCCAGAGGTCACAATTGCCGCCGGCCTTTCCGGTACAGAGTATTCCGGCTACTTTTGTCATCTCAAAAACCGGGGAAATTGTCGTAGACAAGAACGGTGCAGCCAACTGGAACTCGCCGAAATTCAGGCAACAACTCGATGAACTT
>DASQZK010000208.1:0-3055 GCA_035638735.1 Bacteroidales bacterium | reverse complement strand
CGTTTCCTTTTTATTCTGTTAACACTCCTGGTGCTCCCTCCTGCCGGGATCCAGGCACAGAACGGGTTGCTGACACCGGAAAAACCGGTTCAGGAAAGCAGCCGTTCCTGGTCGGGAGACAACCAGCAACAGAAAGCAGGCTCACTACTCGAAAAACCTGTAAGGGTGAGAGTTACCGGCATGTCAGGCAAGCCCGTCGCCGGAGTGCCCGTCACGTTTGAACCATTGTCGGTACCTGCGGGTTCGGAAGGATTCCGCATCCAGCCCACTACCAGCTTTACCGACAGCCTCGGGATGGCCTTCGCCAGGGTAACCCTTGGTGATAAAGCCGGTGAATATACCCTGATCAGCAGGATTAAAAACGATCCGTCTTCAAAATTGCTCGTATTCAGGTTCACGGCCCAAAAAGCCAACTGGGTATTCATGCTGCTGATTGGCCTGCTGGGCGGACTCGGTTTGTTCCTCCTCGGGATGAACATGATGAGTGAAGGCATGGAAAAATCGGCAGGCGCACGAATGCGGAGTATCCTGGGAAACCTCACCAGGAACCGCTTTCTCGCCCTCCTGGCAGGTACCGTCGTTACCATGATCATCCAGAGCAGCAGTGCCACCACGGTGATGATGGTAAGCTTTGTTAATTCAGGCCTTATGGCCTTCGGGCAAACCCTCGGAGTTATTCTCGGCGCTGCCATCGGCACCACGATCACCGCACAGCTCATCGCTTTCAAACTGACCGATTACGCCCTCCTGCTTGTAGCTGCCGGATTTGCCTTGTATTCTTTTTCCAGGCGCGAAAAAACCCGACACGCCGGTGAAGCCATCCTGGGCTTCGGCATCCTGTTCTACGGTATGTATATCATGTCGGAAGCCATGGCTCCCCTGCGTACTTATGCCCCTTTCCTCGACTTTGTCCTGAAACTCGAGAACCCACTGGCCGGTATCGTCATCGGCGCCGCATTTACCGCCCTCATCCAGAGCAGCAGTGCCTTTATCGGTATTATGATCGTCCTGGCCTCACAAGGACTGCTTACCCTTGAAGCTTCCATACCCCTGCTCCTGGGTGCAAATATCGGCACTGCCATCACCGCCATTCTGGCTTCCATACGTACCAACAGGGAGGCGAAAAGAGTGGCACTGGCACACACTCTGTTTAAAATTTTCGGCGTCCTTATTGTGGTTTGGTGGATACCTGAATTTGCAAAGATCGTTCAGCAAATATCACCGGCTAAAAGCGGCACCGATGAGATGAATGTCCTCTCGGCCGAGCTGCCACGCCAAATCGCCAATGCACATACCATCTTCAACGTTTTTGTCACCCTCATCCTCCTTCCGTTCCTGAACAGCATCGGTCGATTCATCACGTGGTTGCTGCCCGACAGGAAAATAGCGGAAGAAGCAGGACCCGGGACCAAATATATCGGTGACCCATACAACATCCCGTCGTCACTGGCTATTAGTCTTGCCCGCGAAGAAACAATTCATACGGCGCATATTACACTCGATATGGTAAACAACTACATCTCGCCCTTCATATTAAATGAAAGACCCGATGTGGAATGGATGAGTGAAAAAGAAGAGGAGGTCGATTTCCTCCGCGACCAGATCAACGATTATCTCATGAAAGTTATGTCGAAGAATCTGGAACGAAACAGGTCGAATGAAGCATTCGAGATCTTGTATACCGTGAAGGAACTCGAACAGATTGCCGACCTGATTCATACCGGTTACCTCGAAAAAGCCGTGGAATGGGTGGGAAACGAACACGAGTTTTCGGAAGAAGGCAAGAAAGAACTGACCGATTACCACTTGCAGGTCATCAAGCAGATATCGAGAGCCATTGAGGTTTTCCGGGAGTTTAACCTTGAAAAGGCCCGGCACATGAAGGAAAAGCACCACAAATACCGGCGCTATGCCATGGAGCTCGAAAAAAACCACTACCGGCGACTTCTCAACTCGGTCGACAAGTCGGTACAGACGAGCAAAACGCATCTCGAACTGATGACGGTGCTTACAACCGTCTATTCCCACGCCACCAATATTGCCCGCATCATCCTCCAATGGTCCGACAATTACGAACTAAACGATGAAGAATCATGGAACGCATAGATCCTAACATTCACGAAAGCTGGAAACAACCACTCATGGAAGAGTTTAACAAACCCTATTTCGCTGATCTGAAAGAATTCCTGGTTGAAGACAAATCGTCTTCCACGATTTACCCCCCGGGGCCGCTGATCTTCAATGCTTTTAACAAGACACCCTGGGACAGGGCGAAGGTGGTAATCATTGGCCAGGATCCATACCATGGCAAAGGGCAGGCTATGGGTCTGTGCTTCTCGGTGCCGGAAGGCATCAAGCCTCCGCCTTCACTTGTGAACATCTTCAAGGAGATCAGGGACGACCTGGGTGCCGACATCCCAAACCACGGAAACCTTGAATACTGGGCCATGCAGGGTGTTTTCCTGCTCAATGCCACCCTGACGGTCAGGGCCGGGCAGGCCGGTTCGCACCAGGGCAAAGGTTGGGAAACCTTTACCGATGCCGTGATTAAAAAACTTTCGGATGAAAAAGAAAACCTGGTCTTCCTGCTGTGGGGACGCTTCGCCCAGAATAAAAGCAATCTTATTGACACGTCGAAACACCATGTCCTGGAAGCCGCCCACCCCTCACCCTTCTCGGCATATAACGGATTTTTTGGTTGTCGTCATTTTTCAAAAGCAAACAGCTTTTTAGAGGAAGACGGCTTTGACCCCATCGACTGGCGGATCCCTGATGTCCTGTAAGTGTGGCTAAAAAATGAACGTAACCGGGAGGCTCCTCAAGCCTTACCTACTGAAAAACAGGTTGAGATTGGGGTGGGGGTGGGGTGAAAAAGGTTTTCCCTCAAAGAACGTCAGGTTGAGGCTGAGATCGGGTGGGGTGCAAAAAGCCTTTCCCCCAGCGGCACCTCTCCCCCGTCCCCTCTCCTGAGTGGAGAAGGGTGTCCACTTCGATTACCTTTTGACAATTTTCGATGACATTTTCTTTTTATAGAGTATTTTAAAAAAACGGGTAT
>DASQZK010000207.1:0-2539 GCA_035638735.1 Bacteroidales bacterium | reverse complement strand
GCAGCTGTTCTGAGCAGGTAATACCCTGTGGTGCGGGGTGAATGTGTGGGTTCATCAAGTAAGCCTTCCCGGTCAAGCCTGTTTTTAAGGGTTCCCCAGGCTGTTTCAGTGTCGTTGTATTTCCCTGCAGGTTCAGCGTCGATGCTGTTCCAGGTTTCTCTCATCTTCTCGAATTCTTCCTCCATGATCTTATCCTGCTTAAGTTGTTTCAAAAACCAGTTCTTTTCCTTTCCACTCATTTCGCCAGCAAGGAATCGGGCTGATCTACCGGCAATGTTGATATGCTTCTTCATCGGGTGTGGGTTTAGTATGAACTGTATTCATTCAATGAACGGCGAAGGGCTTTCAGGGCTTTGCTCATGTTCGCCTCCACCGTTTTAACAGAGACCGACAGCCGTTCGGCGATGTCCCTGTATGTCATGCCCTCCATCCTGTTGAGGGTAAATATCACCCTTGTCCTTTCGGGCAGGGTGCTTAGCGTGGCAGATACCAGGCTGGAAATTTCCTTTTCGTCAATTTTCTCCATGGGACCAGCCATTTCTCCGGCCTGGTTAACAGCCCAGTTTTCATCGAGCCTGATTTCATGTTTGTATTTTCTCAGGTGCATCAAGGCATGGTTATAAACCGACCTGTACAAGTAACTTTTCAGGCTGATTTTGATGGCCAGTTCCTTCCGTTTCTTCCATATATTGTAAAATACATCCTGGACGATCTCCTCGGGGAGTCCTTCAGTCTTTAGCAGCGTTTCGGCATAACGACAAAGCCTGGGGTAGTAACTGTGGAAAAGGTTTTCAAAGGCTTTGATATCACCGCGCTTAAGTGCTGCAAGTATGAATCGTTCTTTGATCATGAAATATTTACCTCTTTAACCGGCACTCCGACACGAATTTTAATGTATAAAAATACAATTTTCCTTCTACTTTCCGGGGATAAATGGTGACTAAAAAAAAGGAGCAAAGGACACAGGGTGAGACACTTTACGATCTGCTTTTCCTACCTTGCACACTCAGTGACCTGCGTCCTCTGCCTTTTATTGGGATCCCCGGCCGGAGCGGACCTACTAGTCTTTCAATTTCCGGTTGAGTTTTCTAATGGCCGATTCAATAGACTGGTCGGGTTCAATGACATTGTAATTCCCCCAGAAATCAGGATCGAAATAGGTAAATACCATGTCATCGAGAATATCATTTCTTTTAAATCTCTCTTTGTTGGTGATTTTCTCCGGATTGATGGTTTTCCGGTCGGTGACGGCAATCTCGGACATGGTGAGGTACACCGTATTGAACAATCTTTTCCGCCAGTTAACTTTAAATTTTACTTCAGCACGGGCATAGTTAAAATACCATTTGCCGTTTTGCATGGAGTATTTCGTCCTGTAGAGGGCTTTTTCAGGTGTTATTTTCATACCCATGGGCTTTTTTTGTATAAATATACGTTCAGCTTCTTCTTCATTATCAAGGTTCAGGGCAAATTCGGCCTGTGTGATCGCCAGGCTCTCGATCTCGACGAAAAGTTTCCCATTATAATAAGGTGCGGTAATACCCGGTTTCTGGTCAAAGCTGATAACATAATGGAGTTTATCATTTATGGAAGCTACATCGCTGATGTAGAAATCATAAATACTGGAATAATCGCTGGTAAGAAGGATATATGGGTTTTTCACGATATCAAGCAGAAGGGTGATGGCTGGTCCGCCTTGCAGTTTAAAAAGAACCGTGTCCATTTTTTCCACATCGCCGCTTTTACGGCCTTTGTCTATTTTCACCTGGTCTGAGTCGAACTGGCTCTTGTATCCGGCTTTATAAATGTCTACGACGGCTTCGGAAATAGCTACATAATTACGACGGTTTTTTATGGTTTCACGGTAGAAAGCTTTCATCATTACCGGGTTGTCGCTGTAGTTCTGTTCAACCCTGTTGAGGATCTGCCTGATAAGGCCGGCTGCATTTTCAGGCCTGATGGTTACAGCTTGTAGATGAACAGATGACGGTTCCAGTTTGATGGTTAGGATTTTTCCAACGTTGAAATCATTTAGCGGGACATATTTATTGCTGTATCCCACGTAGGATATTTTTAAAGACTTTGCGTCCGCATCATTGTTTATTTTTAAGAGGAACTCACCATCGATGTTTGTTATGGTCGATACGTTGGTGCCCTCAGCCTCTACAGTTGCGAAGGGGAGTGTGTTGTTATTGTTATCGACGAGTTTGCCCTGGTAAGAAACGTAGGTGAGGGTGTCGGCATCGCTTGCCGCTAATACATTGTCTGAAGCAAAGGCTCTGAGTCCGGACATGCCAAAAACAGCGGTCGCCAGAATCAGGATAAGGGTTATTGCACTTGACTTTTTCATGGTTTTGGTTTTTTTTGGTTTTTTCGGGATACAACGGGACCGTTATTTTTATAAACAGGAACATTTATTATTTGAATAAAGCCGTTGTTTTCTGATTTATGTTTTCGTTAGATTCTGAATTGTAAGTGCTCTTTACAACTAAGATGCACGAAAGGGTGTTTACCCTATCCTGATTGTTGAAAAAATTCA
>DASQZK010000206.1:0-5170 GCA_035638735.1 Bacteroidales bacterium | reverse complement strand
AATCTACGGATGTAAGTGATTCATTACCCATCTGGATACCCGATCGTTGTCGGGTATGACAGCCGGGGATTGTGAATTGCGTGTTTAATTTTTGGTATGCATGTTAGCCTGATCGAAAGCACCCCACGTTGTCATTCCTCGCCTGCCGGGGAATCCAGCAGGATGTGGCAATGGGCTGATACCGAAAATCTACGGATGTAAGTGATTCATTACCCATCTGGATACCCGATCGTTGTCGGGTATGACAGCCGGGGATTGTGAATTGCGTGTTTAATTTTTGGTATGCATGTTAGCCTGATCGAATGCACCCCACGTTGTCATTCCTCGCCTGCCGGGGAATCCAGCAGGATGTGGCAATGGGCTGATACCGAAAATCTACGGGTGTAAATGTAATCAATGCCCATCTGGATAACCGATAGCCATTGATGGCATTTTAGTTTTCGAAGCAGGGCTTCCGGAGAGAGCGTTCCCAACGAACGAATGTACTAAATGCAAAAGTCGAAGGCAGCCAGCTGACCACTAAAAGCCTCTCCAACTCAAAACCAACAAAAAAAGGATGTTCCGCAAGGAACATCCCTCTGTAACTGCTTACTGAAAACTGTTAACTGTAATCACATGTTATTCGTCACATTAGAGGCATATTCAACCAGTTTCTGTGCCTCATCTTCGTTACTGCTTTCAGAATAGATCCGTAAAACAGGTTCTGTGCCCGATGGGCGGACCAAAAGCCATGAGCCGTCATTCAGCCAATGTTTCACACCGTCGGTAAATTCCCATTTCTCAACCTTTTTGCCGTTTATTTCCGTTAATTTCTTATCCTTGCAATAGGCCATCATGGCATTTTTCTTGTCATTGGATGTATGCATATCATTGCGATAATGAAAATGTGGGCCAAATTCGTCAACCAGGTCCTGAACGAGTTCACTGAGTGCTTTGCCTTCTTTGACCATCATCTCGGTGATCAGTAAACCGATGAAAATACCATCGCGTTCGGGAATATGACCTTTCACAGCCAACCCGCCGGATTCTTCACCACCTACGAGTACATCTCCATCCACAATTTTTTCGGCAACATATTTAAAACCGATTGGTGTTGTTTCGATATCCAAACCGTATTTTTCGGCCTGCTTATCGAGCATACTGGTAGTAGAGAAGGTTTTAATGATACTGCCTTTCATCCCTTTTTCCTGGCTCAGGTATTTGGTGAGAAGTGATAAGACTTCATGTGAATCAACAAAACGGCCGGTTTCATCAAACATACCAACCCGGTCGGCGTCACCATCATTTGCAATTCCAACAGCGCAACGATTCTCTACGATGAATTTAGATAATTCGCCCAGGTTCTTTTCAATAGGTTCCGGAGCTTGTCCGTGGAAACCCGGATTGAAATCGGAATGAAGTTCGAGAATTTGGTCTCCGAGCAATTCTTTGATCATCCCTTGTCCGGCACCGAACATGCAGTCATGAGCAATTTTAATACCTTTCGAACGGATAGCATCCAGGTCCAGGCGTTCCGAAAGAACATCTTTGAATTGTTCACGTAAGGGGATTTCACGAATACGACCCTGTTTTAAATAGGTCTGATAGGATTCAACTTTAAGGGAAGAATCAAAATTATCAAGTTCATCTTCAACAGATGCGATTTGTGCAGGTGTAGCCGGTCCGCCAAAAGGGGCTTTGATTTTAAAACCATTATAATCAGGTGGATTGTGACTAGCCGTTATCACGATTCCTACGGCATCATATTCCAAAGCTGCCCAACTGACAGAAGGCGTGGGAGTGATGCAATCAGCAATACGAACCGGAATTTCCATTGCGGCGAAAACGCAGGCACAATGTTCTGCAAATTGCCGGCCCATGAAACGCCCGTCATAACCAATGATAACCCCGTTTGATGTTATTTTTTCATTTTTAATCCAGCGACCCGTGGCTTGAGTAACAATACTAACATTGTCATACGTGTAATCTTTTGCAATAACGGCGCGCCAGCCGTCAGTACCGAATTTGATCTTCATAGCGTAATAGTTTTATGATATTTTTTAATAATGGTTTGCACTTAAGGTACTATATCTGATTGCTAGTTTGAAATTTGATAATAAAAAACTATATCGGACAATGGACGGTGGTCTAACCGAAATTTTTTCATCTTACAAACCCTGTGTAAATTTCTATTTTTCAATTTATAAAGATATAAAGAAAAAAGTCCGGGAACAGCTACCGTCTATGGTCTACCGCCCGCCGTCATTTGTTACTTATTGCATTCCTCTATCAGGAATCCGGCAGATCCGGATGGGTAACTTTTTTAAAATCAACTTTCTTCCACAATATCCAAATGCCAATCAATACAAAGGGAATACTTAGTATTTGTCCCATCGTTAACGGCCAGTTATGACCAAAATCCGCTTGTCTCACTTTAGTATACTCGATCATAAACCGGCCGATAAACATATAAATCAGGAAGAACCCAAATATAAAACCTTCCGGTGGTTTTGCTTTGTATTTCCTGTATATGATCCATAAGATGATAAACAAACTCAGATACCATATCGATTCATACAACATGGATGGGTGGCGGGGCAGCATATCGCGGCGTTCGAAAATGATCGCCCAGGGGACGTGTGTGACATGCCCGATAATTTCGGAATTGAAGAAGTTGCCTATTCTAATAAAAGCACCGCCTATGGCTACTGTTATAACAACCCGGTCGGTCACCCATAGAAAATTCATCTTGTATTTACGTGCATACAGCCATAAGGCCAACAACATTCCGATAGCAGCACCATGACTCGCCAGCCCGCCATGCCAGATTTTAATGATCTCAGAAGGGTGATTGAAATAATAAGTAGGTTCATAGAATAAAACATGTCCGAGCCGGGCACCTATTACTGTTGCGATTATAAGATAGGTCAGCAGTGTCTCCAGTTGTTCCTGCGGCTTTCCGGCATCACGAAACATCTTGGTACCGAGTAGATAACCGACAATGAATGCACAGGCGAACATGATACCGTACCAGCGTACTTTAATTGGACCAATCGTATGCAACACAGGGCCCGGAATGACCATGAATACTAATTGTCCCACGATCAATGAGACAACTGCCAGGCCCAACAGTATAAAACCGTTTATTACAACTTCTCCATTTTCATTCTTCTTCGCTTTTGCTTTCTTCTCTTCTTTTTTGACTAAATAAGTGTATCCAAGAAAGAAAAGAATAATCGCCAGAATCAGGCCGTAAATACTGATTGGAAAGGGTAGGTGAAAGGCGTCTAAATAAAACGCCCTGGGTGAGGCATCCCAAACAAAATAATTAGATGACATTTGCCTTAATTTTATATGTTATGATTCAATCTTATAATTGGTGCCTTCCGGAGTATCTTCCAGAATAATTCCGATCGTACTGAGCCGGTCACGTATATTATCCGCCAGCTGCCAGTGTTTATTTTTACGGGCATCCTGGCGCATTTCGATCAGTAATGTAATGATTTTATCAAGTAAATCTTTATTAGCCTGAACCTGTTCTGATTTTTTTATCCAGATACCGAGCACACCGTCTGCTATTTGTTTAACATAATCAAAGACCTCTTCAACATTAGAGGGGGTATTCCCTTTCTGAATTTCATTCTTTAACGGACGCAGTTTTTCAAAGAGCACGGCAATGGCTTTGGCCGAATTGAAATCGTCGTTAAGTTGTTCTTCAACTTCCTCTTTTAGGTTTTGTACATCGAAAGGCCCGGTATTACCCTTCACGGCATTTTCCAGGATGCGGAATATTTCATGTAATTTTTTCAGTCCGGTTTCGGCAGCTTCCAGTGCATCCTCTGAAAAATCTGTAGTACTCCGGTAATGACTTTGCAGCAAGAAGAAACGTATTACTTCCGGTTTCCACGATCTGCTCAACAGTTCGTGTTTACCGGTATAAAATTGTTGCAGGGAAATAGCGTTACCTAGCGATTTTCCCATTTTCTGCCCGTTGAGAGTCACCATATTATTATGCATCCAGAAGCGAGCGAAAGTCTTTTTATTGGCACCCTCGCTCTGTGCGATCTCACATTCGTGATGAGGAAACTGATTTTCAATGCCACCAGCGTGGATATCAAAAGTTTCTCCCAGGTATTTCGTGGACATAGCCGAACATTCCACATGCCAGCCCGGGTATCCTTCACTCCAGGGAGACGGCCATTTCATAATATGAGTGGGGTCCGCTTTCTTCCATAAAGCGAAATCTTCCGGGTTCTTTTTATCACCGGCAGTATTCACACGCGTACCGCTGACGGCCTCCTCCCGTTTCCGTCCGCTCAATTTACCATATTCCGGATCGGAGCTGACATCGAAATATACATTTCCATTGCTTTCATAAGCGTGACCCGTTTCAATAAGTTTTTGAATAAGTGCGATCTGTTCGGGGATATGTCCCGAAGCTCTTGGTGAAATGTCCGGGCGATGAACGCCGAGTTTATCCATATCACGGAAGTAGCTGTAGGTATACTTTTCGGCGATTTCCATCGGTTCAAGGCGTTCGAGACGAGCCTGTTTAATCAGTTTGTCCTCGCCGCTGTCGGCATCGTCGGTTAGGTGGCCCACATCGGTGATATTCTGAACATAACGGACTCTATACCCCAGGTACCGGAAATACCGGATAACGATGTCAAATGATACGTAGCTTTTAGCATGACCTAAGTGAGCATCTCCATAAACTGTCGGGCCACAAACATAGATACCGACAAATCCCTTATGTAAAGGAGTAAATTTCTCTTTTTGACGAGTCAGTGAATTATAAATGTGCAATTCTTTCATAAAATCAGCTTGCTGATCATTTCTTTTTAAGATAATAATTGTCTACAGGCGCGTAAGATACAAAAGCCAAACCGAAACCGGAATGATATTTGAGATACCCTAATGTATGAGTTCTGAATAATAATTAATAAATGGATTAGATGTTCAATTTTGAAACATTAACGAGATAACGCAGATCCTTAACAACTTTAGTCTCTCGTTACGTCCTTCACGGGGCGTAAAGAACCACGGGACGCTCTGCGCCCCGACTTTTTTTATGAGCAATGGAAAACGGGTGCTATCCTGTGAATGGACACAGAGTGTCCGCCTGTGCATTACGAGACAGAGTCTCGTAACGAGATAACGAGATAACGCAGATCCTTAACAACTTTAGTCT
>DASQZK010000205.1:0-5240 GCA_035638735.1 Bacteroidales bacterium | reverse complement strand
GGCCTACGACCTGGCCCTGGCGGTAGGTATCCTGGCAGCCTCGAATCAGCTTACTGATGAGAAACTGAAGGAATACGTCCTGATGGGTGAATTATCGCTCGATGGTAACTTACAGAGGGTGAAAGGTGTACTGCCGATGGCCATAACAGCCCGGGAGGAGAACTTCAGGGGGATGATCCTTCCTTCAGAAAATGCCATGGAGGCTGCCGTAGTTGAAGGTGTTGAGGTTATTGGCGTCGATAACCTGGTTGACGTTGTAGGTTTTTTGAATGGAAGTCTCGACCTGAAGCCGGTGAAAGTGGACACGAAAAAGGCATTTTTTGACCGCGTCAACCGGTTTGAAAACGACTTTTCGGAGGTC
Source organism: Bacteroidales bacterium (assembly GCA_035638735.1). Lineage (GTDB taxonomy): Bacteria > Bacteroidota > Bacteroidia > Bacteroidales > DASQZK01. The sequence continues at coordinate 4,879 of DASQZK010000205.1, read as the reverse complement.
CGGGGCCAGGAAAATGTGAAACGGGCGCTGGAAATAGCAGCAGCCGGAGGTCACAATATACTGATGATTGGCCCCCCTGGAGCCGGCAAAACCATGCTTGCCAAAAGGTTGCCGTCGATCATCCCTCCACTCACCCTCGATGAAGCACTCGAGACGACAAAGATACATTCGGTAGCCGGCAAAACCGGCGGCTACCAGTCCCTGATGACCTGTCGCCCTTTCCGCAATCCGCATCATACCATTTCCGATGTCGCCCTCGTAGGTGGCGGTAATTATCCTCAGCCGGGCGAGATATCACTTGCTCATAACGGTGTGCTGTTTCTCGATGAACTGCCCGAGTTTAAACGTAATGTACTGGAGGTGATGCGTCAGCCACTGGAAGACAGGATCATCACCATAAGCAGGGCCCGCTTTACGGTAGAGTATCCTGCAAGTTTTATGCTCGTGGCCAGCATGAACCCTTGTCCGTGCGGCTATTACAACCATCCTGACCGTTCGTGTCAGTGCGGTCCCGGCATTGTAAAAAAATACCTGAACCGGATTTCAGGCCCGTTGCTCGACAGGATTGATATCCACATCGAGATCATACCTGTACCTTTCAGGGAACTGGCGGAAGCGCGTGAAGCAGAGCGAAGCCAGGTCATACGGGAGAGAGTTATGCGCGCCCGGGAAAAACAGTCGTTGCGCTTTGCCGGAGCAAAGGGGATCTATAATAATGCTCAGATGAACAGCAAACTGTTGCGAAAGTATTGCAGCCTGGACGAAGCCGGCGGGAAGATACTTCGAAATGCCATGGAACGCCTCGGACTGTCGGCCAGGGCATACGACCGGATACTGAAAGTAGCGCGCACCATAGCCGACATCGATGAAGAGGAGAACATACGCGCTAACCATATTTCGGAAGCGGTTAATTACCGGAACCTGGATCGGGAGAATTGGGCGGGATAGATCGACAAGCCCTTACCAATAGTCAAACTGTGCCGTAACCACAGCGTCTTTTGATGCTTCTATTTTCAACCTCACCCATTGGGCGGAAAAGCCGTCGGGGAAAATATACTGGGTATAATCATTGTCCGATAAACGGATATCTTTGTAAGCCGACCACGTCCCGTCCCCCCTGAAGTCAACCTCAATGGTAACCGTGATGGGTTTGTTATCATATTTTTTTATGTGCAGGCTCTTTTTGTCGAAGCCATTCATCAGGAATGGATCTGATGTTTCACCCGTACGCACGGTATCTTTCATCCATACGGCACCCCATCCCGATGGCTTGCCATAGTGCCACAGGTCGTCGATGTTCTGGAAAAGCAGGCCCGACTGCGGCTGGCCAACGCCATGATCCGTCTGATCTCCCGCCATGACAAACATACCCCGCCAGAAGCAGAAATCGGGAACAATCCGGAGGTGGTATGAAACAGGCCTTATGCCCCAGACGTTACCTCCATAGGTCATCATAGGCAGCTCGTAAAATATCCCAAAGACATCCATGATAAACCGTTCTGTCTGGGCTTCCCTGATGCGCATCCATTCCGTGTTCCAGGCATGATCGAAGGAATGGCTGCCCTTGGGAAGCCGGTAGGTCTGCCATTGTTGTGACCTGTCGTTGTAGCCTTTAAGAATGACTGACTTGCGGTCCCAGCCTGTGGCAAAGATCGGGTTGCCATAGATGGATTTGCCCTGGAAGGTCATACTGTTTTTGCCGCCGACACCAATGAATGCCGTCCTGGCAATGATGGTCCAGTGCCTGCTTTTACCATCCCATTCGGCGAGTCTTCCTGGACCTTTCCCCGTGAGATAATCGCGCTCATCGTACGAATTATTTGCCACTACCACCCGGCCGTTACCGGTAAAGCCGTCTTTAAAGTGAACGAAAGCTGTCGACGGGATGTCCAGTTCATCAACCAGGTTAAAGAGTAGTTTTGCCTCAAGCGTGTTTACATCACATTCGAAGAACAATCCTTCCATGGTCAGAAAATAGACTTTGTGTCCGGGGTCGGTCAGATGTTCCATGGTAGCAGCCAGGCGGTGACCGGCAAGTTGGGTACATACCCTTATTTCACCTGTTTTGCTTATAAAATATGGCCCGATGATGGCCTGTTCTGAAGGATTATGTATCATCCGGTTGGCAAAAGTACCGGTAATACTTTCCGGGAATTTTTTCATGGTCATATCATCGCCGATCTCGTAAAGACCAATACCTGATCCCTTGATATGTGCCACATAACCAACCATCCAGAGCTTATCGGCCCAGGGGATAAGGGCCCCGATGCCGCTTTCACTGCGGTTTTTGTCGGAAGGCCCCATGACGGTGAGATTCGGAAATACGCCGTTTATATTTTCCGGCCGTGAGAGAACCTGCCCGGAAACCTGGGCATTCATGATTTTTACGGCAAAAATAAGAAGGAGACAGATGGAGAGGCGTATTTTTTTCATGGTCGTCTTGTTTGTGGTCGGGCAATCAGGTTATCCCCTGCATGATCCGGTTGGTTGGTATAAATATATAAAAATTTTTGAAGAGACGTCTGGGAGGAAAAGTCAGGCGTCAATGCTACAAGACCAATGGAAGGATGCATTATATAGACTGGACTTTACTTGTCAGGAGCCGACCCGAAGTCTTCATTCCAGGTTTGTTGTTTTCCCATTTTTTTCAGTACATCGGTGAGCGAGGCTTCGGGTTCGATGGTATTATAGTCGCCCCAGAAGGCTGCGTCGGGGGTGAAATCCTGATCGGACAGGATGACGCCGGTATTAATGGTTTCATTATTACGAAACTTTTCGCTGAAACCAGGTTCTACGTCGGTCACCGCCATCTCAATTTTCAGTGAATACAAGGAGGCGATCCATTTTTTCCGTTTACGCATCTTGAACCTTACTTCCCCACGTACCTGGCCGAGATGATATCCTCCGGCGCTTTTCCGGTATTCAACGTGATAGATGGCAGACAGGGGTTTGATCTTCAGCCGCGGGCTTTTCCTGATGACAAAAGTACTTGTTTCCTGTCCGATATACCTGGGGTCTAGTTGGAAATCGGCGGCCAGGATGGTGAGGTTGTCCATATCGAGATAGATGTCGCCCGTAAAAAGAGCCTCCTTTATCTGCGGCTTTTGGTGGAAATTAACCACGTATACCATCTGGTTCTTATAGCTGACAATATCTGAAAATTCATAGTCGAAGAGATGATGATTATCAGCGGTGAGGAAATAGGGCAGGCTTTTTACGATGTCCAGATCGAAGGAGCTGCGGATTCCTGATTTTATTTTCATCAGAACGGTATCCTCATCGGTGACATCCATGAATTTTCGTCCTTTGATAATCTTCACTTTTTCATCGGGTGTGGAGCCGTTATAGGAATATTTCAGGATGTCGAGAACGGCTTCGGAGAATAGCAGGACCTTCTTATTGCGTTGGACATTCTCACGGTAATAGGCTGTCATCAGCGAATTCTGATTCAGGTAATTATCGGGGATTTTCGCAATGGCTTCATCGAGGAGATCAGCCGGATCCTGGTAGCGAATGATGACCTCCTGCAGAGATATTACATCCTTGGCGAGCCGGATAGTAATATCGGTACCCCGATTTGCCGGTACGGCCTTATACTGATTGTGATAGCCAATATACGAAACTGTGAGAAGGGCATCGTTAATGCCCGGGGGTATGTTGAGCGCAAATTCGCCCGATTCATTGGTGATGGTGCCTTTGTTTGTTCCGTAGAGGGCAATGCTTGCAAAAGGAAGCGGTTTTCCCGACCGGTCGTCGACAATAACACCTTTGATACGCCGGTAAACGGCCGAATCGGGTGAAGCGGCGGGTTGACGCACCCGGTTTTTACGGTAGATGACAATGTTTTTATCTATAAGCCTGTACGTAAGTGTTGAATCGTGAAACAGGGAATCGAGAGCCGAAGCGAGATAAAGGTCTTGAACCGCATACGACAATCGGTTTTTTGACGGGAACAGGCCTGAGTCGTAGGTAAAATAATACCCGGTCTGACCGGATATGTCGTCGAGAATGTCACTAACCGGTTTGTTCCGGATTTCGAGCGTTATTTTAACCCGGGGGAGTTGGGCCGGCAGGACAGGGGTCACCAGGACAAAGAGTATGAATAAAAGGCTTGTCCTGGCCTTCCCGGTAGTCTTCCTGACGTTCAAATGCTTCATGAAATGAAATTTTCTAAATGCTTTTTCTTATCGTTGAAGATTATCCCAAAAATTCCCCGGTAAAGGCGGGTGCAATAAAGGAATGAAGGTTACCCGCGGGAACAGGACGGACGCAGAAAGACCTTACCGGCCTGTCAGTTTGTACCCTTTATCGGTGGTGGTGTACGACAGGTTGAATGCCGTGCAGATTGTTTCCAGTACTGAGTCGAATGACTGGTTGTAATAGGTTGATGTGAGTTTAAGGGCAGACACTTTCACATTACCAGTGTCGACGTTCACATGATAAGCCTGTTCAAGTGTTTTAATTATTTGATCAAGGCTGGCATTGACGAACCGGAATTCCCTGGTTTTCCATGAGAGGTAGTTTGTATTATCCCGGCGGCTTACGAGTGGTTCTTTTCCGTCCGAGATCCCGAATTGTCCGGGAAGCAGGGTGATACCCGAGCTCCCGTCCTTGCCTCTGACTTTAACTTTTCCCGATTCGACGAATACTTCAACCATATTATCTGATTTGTTCTCCTTTACATTAAACGATGTTCCAAGCACGGTTATTATGGTATTACCGGCCTTTACCGAAAAAGGTCTCGACGGGTCGTGGCTGACGTCAAAGAAGCCTTCGCCCTTAAGGATAAGGGTCCTGTTTTGAGTAAAACCGGAAGGCAGCATTATTTCTGCTCCCATGTTCAGATAAACATGACTTCCGTCGGGGAGGTCATAGCCAG
>DASQZK010000204.1:0-2828 GCA_035638735.1 Bacteroidales bacterium | reverse complement strand
ATGTTGCCCGGGAAACTGTACCCACGTATGGAATTACGCGCAGTCGGCTGCTTTCCTTTTTCCTGAACTTGAAAGGAATATGCGGGAAACCAACTACCTGCACGATACGAAATGGAACGGGTACCAATCTTTCAGAGCCATTGTGCCTTTAGGCGATTACATGATGCATGCCGTGGCAACCGACGGTCAGCTGGGCACAATCATGAGGGCTTACCGTGAATGGAAGTTTTCGGGCGATAATGCCTGGCTGGCAGGCTTATGGCCTAAGATTAAAGCTGCATTGGAATTCACCTGGAAAGGGGCAGGCCCGGTCAGGCCCGGTTATGAATGGATGCGAAACGCTGAAGTTCCCTGGGATCCGGGGAAGGAAGGGGTGATCCGCGGAGATCAGCCGAACACCTATGATATTGATTTTTTCGGGCCGAATATGCTCACTGGTTCATTGTATCTCGGTGCTCTAAAGGCCGCATCTGAGATGGCTGTTGCCATGGGTGAAACAGAGAAGGCAGAAGCGTATCTCAGCCTGGCCGAAAAAGGACGTGAAGCCTATGAGAACCTGTTATGGAACGGATCCTATTATGAACAAAAGGTGGAAGTCATCGACGGTGTTCATATCCCGGGAAGGCTGAAGAGTCCTGGCGAAGGGCTTCCGAAGTACCAGTTTGGAAAGGGCTGTTTGTCAGATCAGCTCCTTGGCCAGTTTCTTGCCGATGTGACGGGGCTTGGTAACCTTCTTGATTCTGCTCATATCAACCGGGCACTACAGTCGATATATAATCATAACTTTGTTAAGAGCTTCCGGGATTTTGATAACGTACAGCGCGTGTATGCCTTAAACGATGAATCGGGACTGCTTCTTTGTTCATGGCCGGAAGGTGGTAAACCACTGCTTCCATTCGTATATTCCGATGAAGTGTGGACCGGTGTGGAATACCAGGTGGCCTCGTCGCTCATTTGGCATGGACAGGTGGATGAAGGTCTTGAGGTTGCCAGGGCCGTACGAAACCGTTACCGTGGGTATAACCGGAATCCCCTGGGAGAGATTGAATCGGGTCGCTATTACGCCCGTTCCATGTCGAGCTGGGCCCTGCTCAATGCACTGAGTGGTTATAAGTTCGACGGTGTGGCAAAATCGCTCGGCTTTGATCCCAGGATCAACCGCGATGACTTTTTTACATTTTGGTCTACCGGCACAGCCTGGGGCTCCTTCTCGATAAAAAACAAGGCCGTTAAATTAAAAGTAGAGTATGGCCAGCTGCCACTCAAATTATTCGCTTTTACTTATCCATCTGCTAAGGGGGTGCTGGAAAAACCAGAAAAAGCAACGGCTGTTATCGTCAAAGGAAACAGCATAGAAGTTTCCTTTAAGGATGGTTTCAGGCTGAACAGGGGACAGTCTATTGTATTAGCGGTTTCAGGCGGGTAAGGTGGACAGTCTGTTTTTTATTGTATAATAATTACACATTGCAGGGTAATTATTATACAGTTTCATTTCATTCTGTTTTCAGACCTGTCAGAGAGGCATTTGCCTGCAATTCCAATTAATTCATCTTTTTTAAGAGGTTTACTAATGTATTCATCAAAGCCTGATTCGAGGCAGGTGGCACGGTCAGAGGCCATGGCATAAGCCGTCTGTGCAATCACCGGAAGGCCGGGACTTAATTTTTTAATGGCTTTCATGGCTTTAACACCATCCGTACCAGGCATCCTGATATCCATAAGAACAAGGTCAATATGATTATGATTTTTTACCTGTTCAATGGCTTGATCGCCGTTCATGGCCACTACTATTTTTGCCCCGGAAGATGAAAGATAGGATTTAATGAGTTCCAGACTTTCCGGAACGTCTTCTGCTACCAGAAATGTTTTGCCTTTAAAATCAGTCTTGTTTTTTTTGCCTGGTGAACGATCATTCTTTAATTTGTATGCTGCGCTATATGGTAAATGCACATAGAATACAGAGCCTTCACCGGGCGATGAGTCGAAATAAATATCTCCGCCAAGCAATTTTGTCAATCCCTGCGCAATTGACAGACCCAGACCTGTGCCGCTGTAAGATCTGGCGAGATCGTTATTAACCTGGTGGAACCGGTCAAATATCTTTTCACGTTCGTCTTCAGGAATTCCTATCCCTGTATCTTTCACAAGGAATCTAAGATCACCGTTTACCAGTTCATAGCCGAGTTCAATAGTACCATCATCGGTAAATTTCAAGGCATTCATCCCCAGATTATTTATTATCTGTGCTAATCTGCCCTTGTCGGTTAGTATAATATCTTCACCCTCGGGAAGGGCTTTATGAACCCTTATCTTAATATTCTTTTTTCGCCGGGAAGCTTCTTGTTCCAGTATGGAATAAATGGTGTCAATGGTCTCATTTAACCTGAATTCCGTCTTGATGATATCCACCTGTCCTGTCTCAATTCGTGAATAATCGATGATATCATCAATTATTCGCATCAGCTGTTCTCCGCTGTTTTCGATGATGTTTATGTATTCCTTTCTCCGTTTATCGGAGAGATTATCCTGCATTAAAAGCGAAGAGAATCCAAGAATGCCATTCATGGGCGTTCTGATCTCATGGCTCATGTTATTCAGAAAGGCCGTTTTGAGCTTATCGTTTTCTTCTGCCTTGTTTTTGGCAGTGATGAGCTCCTGTCGTGATCTTTTACGTTCGGTAATGTCGTTAATGATTGAATAGATCAGGTTTCGGTTATTAACCTTGATTGGTCCGGAGAACACTTCGACATCCCTGATTTCCCCGCCGGCCAGCCTGTGCTTGAACTCAAAACCAGACCGGCCTGCAGTGACGACCTTGTCCATGGCCA
>DASQZK010000203.1:0-4374 GCA_035638735.1 Bacteroidales bacterium | reverse complement strand
CCTTTTTCTTCGAGCACATCGAGCAGGCCGTCTTCCACCCAGCGTTCGAACATGGAGTATTTCGGCTGGTGGATGAGGCAGGGTGTTCCAAGCGATTCAAGAGTATCAATCGCGACCCGGGCTTGTTCGGCGCTATAGTTTGAAATGCCGACATACAATGCTTTGCCTTGTCTTACAATATGATCCAGCGCCCCCATGGTTTCTTCAATGGGCGTCTCCGGGTCGGGACGGTGGTGGTAGAAGATATCGACATATTCAAGCCCCATGCGTTTAAGACTTTGGTCGAGGCTTGAAACCAGATATTTCCGTGAACCCCAGTCGCCATAAGGGCCTGGCCACATGTAATAGCCGGCTTTGCTGGAGATGACCATCTGGTCGCGATAGGCGGCAAAATCGGTTTTCAGTATCCGGCCGAAATTTTCTTCAGCCGAACCGGCCGGTGGACCATAGTTGTTGGCCAGGTCGAAGTGGGTAATGCCTGAATCGAAGGCGTGGCGTATAATATTTCGTCCGTTCTCGAATGTATCGACACCGCCGAAATTATGCCATAATCCCAGCGAGATAGCAGGAAGTTTTAGTCCGCTTTTTCCGCAGCGGTTGTACGTCATATTCTCGTAACGTGTTTTGAAAGGTTTATGTATCATGGTTTGTAAGGTTTTTATTTGGGTTAACAATGTTAAGTAATTCGGTGCGTTTCGGCAATTTTTTTAGTATTTTTCGAAAAAATATCTCATAAACCATGAAACGCAGAAAATTTTTGATGTCCCTGCCACTGGCCGGCATAATACCGGCGCAAATGACAGGGATTACACCTTTCAGCGGTTCCCGGTATCCTGGGGCCGATCCTGCCGGAGATGCCACCAGCCGGATGTACTGGCTGAGTGTGGCAGAACGGCTGGCAAAACCTGTTCTGACGAACCTTTCTGCAGGGATGCTCCGTGAAAATATGCCGGTTGAGGCCAGGGAAGGTCACGAAGCTTCCCGGAGGCAGGTCAGTCATCTTGAAGCCTTCGGCAGGCTGATGGCCGGCCTGGCACCATGGCTTGGACTGGAAGGAATTAGTGAAAGGAATGAACAGGATCTTCAGGCCACCATGCTGAAGGATTATTATAAAGCCATGCGAAATGCTGTTGACCCCGCTTCACCCGATTTTATGAACTTTACCGAAGGCAGACAACCTCTCGTGGATGCCGCCTTCCTGGCACAGGCCCTGCTTCGTGCTCCCGGTGTGTTGTTCGATCCGCTCGATAAAGACACAAAGGAATACCTGCGAAAAGCGCTTGTCTCAACAAGGGTGATCAATCCCGGATATAACAACTGGCTCCTTTTTACAGCCCTGGTGGAAGCAGCGTTAATGGAATTCTATGATGAGGGCGATATGGTCAGGATAAGTTACGCCGTCAATAAACATAATGAATGGTATGTGGGTGACGGGACCTATGGTGACGGAGCCGAATACCACTGGGATTATTATAACTCTTATGTGATACAACCCATGCTGACCGACCTGGCAGGGGTATTGGTCAAACACGGTAAAGCGGAAAAGAAGTGGTATGAAAAAGTCCTTACGCGGGCCCGCCGGTACGCGGAAATACAGGAAAGACTAATATCACCCGAAGGTACATTTCCCGCCTTTGGACGATCGATAGCCTACCGTTACGGGGCGCTTCAGTCACTTGCACAGGCTTCCCTGCTCAACAACCTGCCGGAAGACGTCTCGCCCGGACAGGTCAAGTCAGCCATGTCGGCTGTTATCCGCAAGATGACAGAGATGCCCGGAACCTTTGATGAGAATGGCTGGCTCAAGATCGGCTTTTGCGGTGCTCAGCCGGGAATAGGAGAGACCTATATATCAACGGGAAGCCTTTACCTCTGCAGTGAGGCCCTCCTTCCCCTGGGCCTTTCACCTGATCATGATTTCTGGACGTCCCCCTTTACCGGTTGGACTTCACGGAAAGCCTGGTCGGGACAGGCGTTTCCCATTGACCACGCTTTACATAGTTAAATGAATCTTAAACCTGCGTATATGAAGATCTACAAGCCCTTTTTGCTTATGATGGCTACCGGGATGGCCCTGGTTTCCTGCAGCAACCTGACTAAAAATGAAAAAGACCTTGACGCGTTTATCGACAACCAGCTTCATTTTGCTGTTGAACAATACCGTGGCATGGAAGCTTCCCTTCCCGATACGGTAATGCCACGAACGCTCGATAAGGACGGTAACCTGGTGACCAGCGGAATCGGCTGGTGGACGTCAGGTTTTTACCCGGGAACCTTATGGTACCTTTATGAGTATTCAGGTGATGAAAAACTGAGGGATTATGCCACCCGACGTACCATGCTTGTCGAACCACAGAAAAACAATACCGGCACACACGACCTTGGTTTCATGCTGTATTGCAGTTTCGGCAATGCCTATCGTATCACCGAAGAACCCAGGTATAAAGATATCCTGGTAACCGGAGCAAGGAGCCTGTCAACACGGTATAACCCGGTGGTCGGATGCATCAGGTCCTGGGATCATGGCGACTGGGAATTTCCCGTCATCATCGATAACATGATGAACCTTGAATACCTGTACTGGGCAGCACAAGCCACCGGCGATGATGGTTTTTACAATATTGCGGTGACTCACAGCAATACAACGATGAAGAACCATTTCCGCCCGGATTATAGTTCGTGGCACCTGGTTGATTACGACACGATCACCGGTCAGCCCATTGCCAAAGAGACCGTCCAGGGGTATTCCGACTCTTCGGCCTGGGCCCGCGGACAGTCGTGGGGATTGTACGGCTACACCGTTGGCTACCGTGAAACACACGACACGGCGTACCGCGATCTTGCCGTTAACATTGCCAATTTCCTTCTTAACAATCCCAATATGCCCGAAGATATGGTGCCTTACTGGGATTTTAATGCACCCGATATTCCCGATGCATACCGCGATGCATCTGCCGGTGCCATCATGGCCTCAGCCCTTATTGAGCTGTCGGCTTATACCAACCCGGCCGATTCGGCCAGGTTCATGGATAGTGCCATAAAAACACTGCATTCATTGGGTTCGGCTAAATATCGCGCCAAAGCAGTCGGCGATAATGGTCATTTTATCCTGGAACACAGTGTGGGTTCCATTCCCCATAACAGCGAGGTGGATGTACCGTTGACCTATGCCGACTACTATTTTGTAGAAGCCTTGCTCAGGCTGAAAGAAAGACTGGAGGGAAGTGATTATTCGGGTCTTTTATAAGGTGCACTAAATAGGGAATAAAAAGAGGACTATTTGCGGATACCTGTTAATGAGATTAGAATTTAGTGCCCACGTAGCCCGGCGGAGCAGGATTAACCCTTAGCTCTCCTCTCTCCGCCCTCCGCCCTCCGCTCTCCGCACTGCAGGCAATACCCCCGGTGAACACAAATCAGTCCTCCGCATTCCGGGCATTTCCAGCGTTCATTTTCAGATTCCAGGAACTTCTCTTTTCCCAGGCGTTTGATATTCTCCAGGTTTTCCATCATGCTCATGTGATATTTTGTCCTGTAGCGTTTGTCGAGCTGTTTCAGACGTGTGCAGGGATATTTCGGGCATTCGTAACAGAAGAGTGAATCAGTATCACGAAGACATGAGCAGTTTTTTATAATGCAATTCAGGCGGGTATTTGTCTTTTTTGCTTTATTATTCCGGCAGCCTATACACACATTCCTTTCCCTTTGAAATCCAAGGCAAATGCTGCAATTCATCCCGCAAGGGGCAAGAACTGTTGTGTCCATGTTGTTTCAGGTATTTCTAAGTATGGAGTTTACCGTACCAGGATGGATTCCTGTTGTTTGGGAAATTTGATCAGAATTAAGGCCTCTTGCTGACAAGTTTCGAACAAAGACTTCCAATGGTTCACCAGCTTCGAGAAGATGATTGTCGGGATCAAAAAAGCGGATTGTGCGCTGGCCCCAGGGCTCTTCATGAAGACCATGGAGAAATTTTACTCCGGCATTTTCCAATATATGAAAAGCTGCTTCAATATCAGGTGCATCAAAATACAGCTCGAAACGGTTAACAGGTGAATCAGTATCGAGTTCTTCAGATATGATATGCCCTGTCCCCGTTTCCCATAAAGTCAGTCCATGACTGAGTATAATATTCTTTCCAAAATCGTGTCGTATTTTGAAACCGAGGAGACTGGTGTAGAATGATACCGATTTTGATATATCTTTTACAAAAAGGGCCGGTGAGTGAAAATTCAGCAGTGGTTCTTTCGTTTTGCCGGGAGCAGGTCTGTTAACAGTTCCCGAAAATTCGATGAGTTCCACGGGAGCACCATAATGTTCAATCATGGCTGTTCTTATACCATCCGAAGGTGATCCCGGGTGCGAGATAATCTT
>DASQZK010000202.1:0-2499 GCA_035638735.1 Bacteroidales bacterium | reverse complement strand
ATGAACTTGGCAATAACATGGATCTCATTAAGGCAGCCCGGCTTAATATTGGCTGAACGCCTGCTTTTCTTTCATAATGCGCCTGACCACCATTAACAAAACGGCCACCACTGCAAGGCTCAGCAGCGCGTAAGCAAAGTGACTACCGGGCGTGCCCACCTGGTCTATACTATCATCGGTTACGCCCTGGTAATAAAAATAGTAGAACAATACCGCTGTTGCATTATTGATGAAATGGGCAAACATAGTGATCCATAAGGAACCAGTCCATACCAGTAGATAGCCGAAAATGATGCCCAGGTAAAACCGCGGCAGAAAGGATAAAAACTGAAAGTGAAAAAAGCCGAAGACCAGGGCAGTGATAAATATCCCAAAATGCACGTTCTTAACCCACTTCACAAACAGCTTCTGCAACACACCCCGGAACAACAACTCTTCACTTATAGCCGGAACCACAGCAATTACGACCAGGTTGATCATCAACGGTCCGATGCCGTTTACACTCAGGAACCTTTCCATTAAATCATTAATGCTCGACTCTTTATCTACAATATAGTCCTGCAACCATTGCATACCTCCATGGAATGATAACCGGCTGTTCAAAAAGGTGAGGTAATTATTCAGCGGAAGCGACAATAATACCAGTAAGCCGACTAACAGAAAGATACCGGCGTCGGGAGCGTGGCTGAGACCAAGGAAAGCAGCAGGACGTTCACTGATAAAATAGGCAGCTATGGCAGAAGATACCGCGAACAATCCAAGTGAGATGATGGTTTGCAGGAATTTCAGGAATGCTATTTCCCGGGGCGTAGACGGGTTAAGCACTATGCCTGGTATCTCCTTGAAAGGAATATCGTAAATCAGAACCCCGCCCGCCAGGGCTATCAGCTGAAAGATCAGCCAGGAAGCTACAACAACTAAAAGGGTAAAGAGGAATTGCATCCCAGGTGTATTATCTTTCAAAAATCCTTTCATCATAATTTAAATCCTTAAAGTGTAAAATAACGCCGCTCTAACATGTTTCAAAAGCAGTCTGAACCGCTTACCCTGCCAATAAATATAACAAATACAATGACATTTAACACGATCACTTGTTCACAGGCATGGATCATGCCGGTGAATTTTATATTTTTGCATGTCTGCAAAAAAATATGTTGTGAAGATACGGAATATTGAGTTTGGAGAAAAGCCTGTTTTTCTGGCGCCCATGGAAGACGTAACTGATCCGTCGTTCAGGTATATCTGCAAGGAGTTCGGAGCGGATATGGTTTATACTGAATTTATCTCATCTGACGGATTAATCCGTGATGGCCGTAAAAGCGTTGAGAAGCTAGACATTTTCGACTATGAGCGGCCTGTTGGCATTCAGCTTTACGGTCATATCATTGAGTCGATGGTAGAAGCTGCACACCTGGCCGAAGAAGCCGGACCCGACCTTATTGACATCAATTACGGTTGCCCGGTGAGAAAGATCGCCAACCGAGGGGCTGGCGCCGGCATGCTGAACAATATCCCGCTGATGATGGAAATGACAAAAGCGATTGTCGAAGCTGCCACTCTGCCGGTCACGGTGAAAACAAGACTGGGATGGGATGAGAACAGCAAGGATATCAGAGACATCGCCGTTCAACTCCAGGACCAGGGCGTCGAAGCCATCACTATTCACGGCAGGACACGGGCCCAGTTATACAAGGGACAAGCCGACTGGACTCTCATCGGTGAAGTCAGACACGATCCGCGTATACACATCCCGGTTATCGGAAACGGTGACGTGACAAGTCCCCGGATTGCGGCTGAGATGTTCAGCCAATACGGTGTGGATGCCATTATGATAGGTAGAGGGGCTGTAGGCAAACCCTGGCTCTTCAGAGATATTCATCATTATCTCAAGACCGGTGAGATACTGCCCGAGCCCCTCCTGGAAGAAAAAGTTGAAATTGCCAAAAAACACTTCCGGAGATCGCTGGAATGGAAATCCCAACCTGTCGGTATTTTCGAGATGAGACGTCATTTTTCTAATTACTTCAAAGGACTGCCGCATTTTAAGGAATTGAGGTTGAAATTGCTGACAACACTCGACGTAAATGAAATTTTCGAACTGCTCGAACTTATTAAGGAAAAATACAAGGGTCATCGCTACGATCCTGAAATGGATAAGAACCTGTAACAATAATTAAATTTCTCATGAGAACTAAATTCATTCTTTCTCTGCTCGCCTTCCTTTTATCATTCAATGTATTAACAGCCCAGGATTACCGCAACAATTCCAGCCTGACCCTTGAGAACATCATGAAAGGTGAAGAATGGACCGGAACATGGCCGGAAAACGTCAGGTGGTCGGTAGACGGGAAGCAGGTTCTGTTCACCTGGAATCCGGATAACAAACTGCTGTTATCGACGTATGGCTGGTCACGGGAAAATCATACCATCCACAGGCTCACGCCCTCAGAACTTAAAACCATCGTGCCGCCACATAACCGTGATTTCAATGCTGACCGC
>DASQZK010000201.1:0-2454 GCA_035638735.1 Bacteroidales bacterium | reverse complement strand
CCCCATCGATAAGCCAGAATAACTTAAACCGGTATTCAATGTTTCCTTCCAGTTTAATATCGGCTGTTTGATTTGGATAAAGTGTTTGTTGCTTCTCGTTGTAAGAACCCGGGCCGAGGTTTCTAACCTGCCAGGCCCTGATACCGTTAGCACCGCCGGCAAAATATTTCTTCTCGAAAGGAAGGGCCGTGGAATTTTTATAAGGCAGTCCGGCCCCGGCAAAAATGCGATATACCAGGCTTGTATTTTCATCGAACACATTATAATACCTAAAATCGATATCGCCTCGTACATACTGTGAAAACTCGTTATTGAAGAGGGTAAAACTCCCCTGGTTGTTTTCCTGAATTCCGGCGGTTTTGTAGAGAGAATAAAGCAGGTTTCCGGCTTGTTCAACATTCATCCGGAAATACATAAAGTCGCGGTTTTTTTGAATGTTCTGGTTGTTGAAGATCAGACTGTAACTGGTGACGGTTACAAGATGGGGCTGGTAGGAGTAATAGATGTATTTTCCTTCGAGCCAGTCAACAAATTCTGGCGACTTGTAAGGTATTTTAACCAGGTTGAGTTCAATAGGATTAATGATATGGGTCAGGTACCTGTTACCCCGCCAGTTATAGCCAAAAGATGCATTTGCCAGTGTCCTGGTATATTCAGGTCTTTGCTGGTAATTATAGGCCATTGAGAAGGATGTCCTGGGATTATATTTTTTTATGAACTGGTCTGTTTTAAAGGGTAATAGAAATTTTGGAATACTATACCGCAGTTCAGCTCCGAATTCAATCATATTTCCCAGGTTGGAAGAATAATTCTCTTTCAGGGTTTCAAGGGCACCTTTCAGCCGGAGATCGAAATTCTCGGCTCCTTTGAACAGGTTTCTGTGCTGGTAGATGATATTCCCGGCAGCACCTATGTTTCCCGATGAGTTGGTACCTTCCAGCTCAACGGTATACGACTGCAGTGTTTGAGGTGTGAGCATGATATTACAGTCGAGTTCGCCCATATTATCTGGTCCGATATCTCCTACCTGGGAGTAATCAATAGTGACCAGGCGGAAGATTTTCAACGATGATAAATTACGGTACGACCTCTGGTAATTGTTCAGGTTGTACAGATCGCCAGGAAGGATATAATTGGATTCGATGACGACGTTTGGGTGGACATTCGGTTTTTCCTGGTATACGATATAGGTACTGTCGAGCGAAATCGTATCAAGTTCAGTGAGATAGTTTGTGTTGTTTGCCAGGGCTTCCCGCGGATTATAATTGGTATTGATGTATACATGACGAATACGAAACTGGGGGTGGGGCATTTCAACGTAGGTACCGTTTTCATTATAAATACGGTATTTTTTTACGATAAGGGTCAGATCAACCTTATGATCGGTCAGGGACGTATCGGCCTCATAATAGATAAATTCCTTTGAGAAATAATAATAACCGTGGTTTTTGAGCAATACTTCTATTCGTTCCCTTTCGTGAGAGAGAATGTCCACATCGAAATGCTCCCCGGCGTGTAGCATTGAGTTTGCCGTGTCGCTCAATACCAGTGAGCGCAGTGTTGTATCTTCGAATGAATAGCGGATTTTCCGGAGGATGTAGGGGTCATTTTTTTCAATGTAATATTTCACACTGACTTTTTTGTCGTTTTTCCGATCGTATATCACACTGTCGGTGACAACGGCATTATAATAGCCTTTACTCCTGAGATACAGTTCGAGTTGATCAACGGTTTTTCCGGTCTGGAACTCGTCATAGATCACTGGTTCTTCGCCAATGGTTCGGAGCATCCTGTTCCACCAGTTATCCTTATCCTTTTTTGACAAGCTGTAAACGGCCAGGTGAAATTTTAGGCCAATGATTTTCTTATTGGGTTTCTGTTTTACATAAGACGATAATTCTTCCCTATTGATTTTCTTACCCTCGCCCTTAAGTTCGTATTTTTCAAGCAGGTACTTATTCTCAGGCACGTATTTAGTTGTGCGGCACGAATAAGAAACAAGAAGGATAACAACCAGCATGTAGAATAATGATTTCCTGGCAAACATGATATTGACCGGAGAGCGACTCAAAAATTTTAGGTTTATAATTTTATGCAAATATACTTAACACCAGATAATGTTTGTATATTTTTGCCAACAACAACTCATTTTTAAATGATATCCAAAAATAAATTAAAGTACTTCGCTTCTCTCCACCAAAAAAAATTCAGAAAACAGTACGGACGCTTCCTGGCTGAGGGTGAAAAGATCGTGAGGGAAATTCTCACCGGTAGAAATACCTTTCTTGAACCGGCAACCTTACTGGCAGAGCCTTCTTTTACCGAAACCCTCAAAACCATACCGCCAGGCGTTGAGGTTCTTTCTGCCGGGACAGGCGAATTAAGGAAGATTTCCAGTTTAAGCAATGCTGCCACAGCTATTTTAGAGATCAGGATTCCGGAATTCGAATACCT
>DASQZK010000200.1:0-5819 GCA_035638735.1 Bacteroidales bacterium | reverse complement strand
GTGTTCCTTTTCCTTGGGATGACCTACCAGTTATCTGTAGCACAGCGTGTTAGCATGTCGTCCGATATTTCACGGGGATTCCGTACCGGTGACTGCACGCTTCTTACCGATTATTTCAACGACACGCTAAAATTAAACATTCTTAACCAGGAATATGAATCCGGTAAATCTGATGCCTCGATAATCCTGAAGAAATTTTTCACTGAACACCCACCGGCAAGTTTTGAAATAAAATTTGAAAGTGAAAAAAAAGATTCCAAATTTGTCATCGGTAACTTAAAAACCACCAGGAGCGAAAACTACAGGGTAAATATTTTCTTTCGAAAGACCGGAAACAAAGATGTTATCCACCTGTTAAGAATAGAAAAAGAAAATGAAGCATCATTTTAATGAATTACTCGACAAGTCAATTGACATTTGGTTTGCAGAGGACATAGGCGATGGCGATCACACCACCCTTTCGACCATTCCAAAGGAAGCCAGCGGGAAAGCGGAATTACTGGCCAAGGATACCGGCATCATCGCCGGCATTTTCGTTGCCTCGCGTATTTATAAAAAATTTGATCCGTCGCTGGTCCTTCGTGAAATAATTTCCGACGGCTCGGCGATAAATCCCGGAGATATTGTTTTTGAAGTCTCGGGGAAAGTGCGTTCCATTCTTCAAACTGAGCGGCTCGTTTTGAACGTCATGCAACGTCTCAGCGGAGTGGCCACGCAGACACATGAGTATGTCAGGTTGCTCGACGGTTTTCATACCAGGGTGCTTGACACCCGAAAGACAACGCCGGGATTGAGATACGCCGAGAAAGAGGCTGTAAGGCTTGGTGGCGGCATGAACCACCGGGTGGGACTCTTCGATATGATCCTTATCAAGGATAATCATATCGATTTCGCCGGGGGCATTCGCAAAGCCATCAGGCAGGCAAAAGAATACCTGGAGCGACATGGTAAAGACCTGAAAATTGAAGTCGAGGCAAGGAGCCTGGCCGATGTCGATGAGATACTGCGTGAAGGCGGTGTTCAACGCATCCTACTGGATAATTTTACCCCCGAACTCACTAAAACAGCCCTTAACATGATTGCCGGGAGGGTGGAGACAGAATCCTCCGGCGGTATCACAAAAGAAACCATGCGCAGCTATGCTGCGGCCGGCGTCGACTTCATTTCTGTCGGAGCACTAACCCACCAGATTAAAAGCCTTGACCTGAGTCTGAAAGCTGCCTTCTAGAAGGTCGTGGCAAACTGCAGCTTTTTAATTTCTGCATGAACATCGTGTCACGGAGGTTGTTATGAAAGAAAAATTATCAGCCATTCGACAAGAATACCATCATAGATCCCTGGATGAGAAAAGCATTGACAAGGACCCGTTCAGGCAGCTGGAAACATGGCTTAGTGACGCCATTGATGCCGGGCTGCCCGAACCCAATGCCATGATCCTGTCTACGATCAGCAAAAAAGGCGGTCCGTCATCAAGGGTTGTCTTGCTGAAGGGCCTCAGCAAAGAAGGACTTATCTTTTATACCAATTACCATTCCAGGAAAGCCTCTGAACTAAAGGCCATGCCTGAGGCCTCGGTTGTTCTTTTCTGGCCTTCGCTTGAACGACAGGTCAGGGTTGAAGGGAAGGTGGCAGCCGTGGAGCCCGGCATGTCCGATCGTTATTTTGCTGAACGCCCCAGGAACAGCCAGATAGGTGCCTGGGCCTCACCACAAAGCGAGGTGATTCCTGGCAGGGAATTTCTTGAAGAACGGTATAAATCGTTCGAGATGAAATTCGCCGGTGACAAAGTAAAAAGGCCTCCGCACTGGGGTGGGTACCGTCTGAGCCCCGCCAGTTTCGAATTCTGGCAGGGTGCACCAGGGCGACTCCACGACAGGCTCGTTTTCGAATCAACAGATGGTATCTGGGCTATTAAACGCCTTGCCCCCTAATCCTGACAGGCTTACTCAACAGATGTGAATATATTTTAATACCAGCAACCGTATCTCTTCTGTCTTGCCATAGAGACGCTCCGAAAGTCCACGGTCGTCGTATGATGTTAACTTTTTGATCACATTGTCAATCATTCCTGAAGGAAAAACACTGTCTTTTTCGAATATTTTTCTAGCCGATTTCAATGCCTGGGCCGATTCGTAGCACGAGGCGGGTAACCTGTCGAAGGATTTCATTTTCTTCGAATCCTTATGAATGTCTGAACTGGCATAGAGACGTTCAGCCTTTTCGATGCTTCCGGAAGATTCAAGACCATGTAAAGACGCTACGATGAGTCCGGCAATGAGATAATGCAGGTCGGCAGATCCGTCGGCTGCGCGGAACTCGACAGTCTGTTTTCCGGGGAATTGAAATTCTTCGGCCGTCTCTGCAGGATTCGCATCAAATACCATCCTGTTTTGGCCGAGCCAACCCAGGGGGACGCGCACCAGTACACTCCTGTTCCTGTCGCCCCAGCAGATACTTGTCGGAGCCTCCTGATTAGGAACCAGCCGCAGATACGATGTTGGAATGGTGTTCCCGAAAGCCGTGATCGCCGGAGATAGTTCAAGGATACCTGCAATCATCTTTTTGGCCTGATCACTCAAATGATCACCGTCGACCATCATATTCACCCCGTTTTTTTCCAGCATCATGTGAATGTGCAATCCGCTACCGGCTTTGCCTACCGAAATCTTCGGAGCAAAACTCAATTCAATCCCATACTCAGAAGCCAGCTGGCGTAATATCCACTTGGCAATGACAACCTGGTCGGCAGCCGCCTCTGCCTCGCAGGACAGGAACTCTATCTCGTGTTGTTCAAATGCCTCGGTCTCCGATGTGAAATTCCCAACCTCATTATGCCCATATTTGATCATTCCTCCTGCCGAAGCGATCATCATCATAGCCTCCTGCCTGAAAGCTTCCCACTTGGCAAAGGGAGCCGATAAATGATAGCCTCGCAGGTCATCCACAACATAATTGGTTTCTTTTTCACTGTTTATATAATATTCCAGTTCGGCCAGGGCCTTAAAGGTCATCCCTGTCCTGTCCTTGAAATGTTGGTGGGCTTTCCGTAAAACATAATCCGGTGCGTTTTCGAGTGGTCGTCCTTCATTGGTATAAAAAGAACATAATATATCCAGGGCCGGAGTTTCAGAAAAGGGGTTGACGAAAGCCGTGCGAAACCGGGGAATAATATAAAGATCGCTCGATCCGGCGTCGATAAATGAGAACAGACTTGAACCATCAACACGTTCGCCATACGTAAGAATCTGACGAAGGTAATTGCGGCAATTGACTACGAAATTCAGCGTTTTCAACTTACCGTCTTCAGCCACGTAACGGAAATTAACCATCCTGATATCATGGGCTTCAATAAAACTGATAATATCGTTGCTGGTAAAGTCGGTTGCTGATTTTTTAAGAAAGGCAACAAGCCGGTTGGGATTTAAAGAGATAGTCGGATCTTGCATAGGTCATGGATTTTTCTCAAAGATAATCCGGCACTTTTGTATGCTATATGATCTATAACAGTCTCCGTTTATGTTATTAAGCAAGCCCGGGCAAAAGGTAATTGTGGAAAAATGAGCCTGCTTATTTCGCATTCATTACCTTTACAAGGTATTCAATCCATACCATATCATGAGAAATCATCTCTTCTTACTGCTTGCTCTTACCGGGATAACATGCCTCACCTCCTGCCAGCCGGCAACGCCAAAAAAAGACACAAAGCCATCGCAGTACGCTGAACAATATGTTCAGGTCAGTACCTATATTCTCGAAAACTGGCACTCGTCCAAAGTCGATTCAACGTCGTGGAAAATGCCCGGAAGTATCAACCTGCCCAAGCCATATTTCTCTATTGCCCCAAACCGGAATGTCCAGTTTTACTGGGACAGTTACTTCACTAATGCCGGTCTCCTGCTGGTTGACAGCCTTCAGGAATTCGCGGTGAACGCAACCGACAATCTCCTCTACGAGGTCGATACCCTGGGATATGTCCCCAATGCCAGTGAGCCCTGGGCCCTTAACCGGTCCCAGACCCCCTTCCTGTCGATGATGGTCAGGGATGTCTACGAAAAAACACCGTCCAAAGACAAAGACTGGCTGAAGCGGGCCTATTTTACCCTTAAGAAGGAATACACCTTCTGGACCGACACTTCCTCCCATGCGATAGAAGACCATACCACCACTGTTGCGGGGCTCCAGAGATTCTACCATCATGCCGACGAAAAAGAACTGCTGGCTTTCTACGACCAGATGAAAGGCCGTTTCAGCTTCCCGGAAAACCTAAGCCGGGAAGAAAAGCTGGAAATTGCTTCAAACTGGCTCCCCGAAGCAGAAACCATGGATTTTACCCCCAGGTACGATCACCATTGCCCAAATTTTGCGTCGGTGGACCTGAACGCAAACCTGTATATGTATGAGAAGAACTTTGCCTGGATGATCAAAGAAACCGGCATTGCCAAAAGTGGAGAGCCCGACTGGGAGAATCTGGCCCGTCAACGAAAGAATCTTATTAACCGGTACCTGTGGAATGACGATAGGGGACTGTACATGGACTATGATTTCGTCCATCACCGTTTCGCCGGGCTGCCCTGCGTGGTCACCCTCTACCCTCTCTGGGCCGGTTTAGCCTCGAAAGAACAAGCCCGAAAGGTGGTGAAGAATCTTCCGTTGCTGGAATTCGATTATGGCGTGACCATCTGTGCCAAAGCGGAACACGAGCATACTTACCAGTGGGATTATCCGGCAGGCTGGCCGCCAATGTATTATTTGTCGGTAAGAGCCCTCGATAATTACGGTTATAAAAAAGAAGCCGGTCAGATCGCACAGGATTACCTGGACATACTCACAAAAAACTTTCTCCATCCCGAACCAGCGTTTGCCGTGGAAAAAAGTTCGCATGACACCACCTGGCGCGAGCCGGGTAAAATCTACGAGAAATATAATGTTACTGACGGGAAAATTCTCGACAATGAATACATTAGCCGGCCTTTCCTGGGCTGGACATCGGGTGTTTTTATCTACCTCCGCAACTACATGGAAAAAAGCAGGTAAGAGGCCTTGCCGGTGAGTAAAAATCACCCTCCTGGTTCTCATGCCTCTTCCTTATCGCAGCTTTTAAGGTAAATATAGTTACCTTTCGTGGCGAAGAGAGAATCTGATTTTTCATAAGAACAACGTATATGAGACCAATTACCCTTTCAGCTATTGCACTGATGGCTGCTTTTCATTTATTTACAAGTCAACCGTTACAGGCAAAGACAATTTTTGTTGCGCCATCTGGAATTGGCGACGGTTCAGACGAAGCCCATCCTGCCGGAAATATCTCCAATGCTGCATCGTCCCTCAACCCGGGCGATACTCTCATTTTCCTCGACGGTGTATATCACCAGACCCTCAGTATAAACGGCCTTTCGGGCTCAAAACAAAAACCGGTGGTCCTGATGGCCAGGAACCCCGGAAAGGTGGTGATAGATGCTGATACGGTGCGGACAAATGCCGTGTACATCAATAATGTCAACTATCTTAAGGTTGACGGTATTGAAGGCGGGAACAGCTTACACCATGCCTGGAACCTTCTCAACAGCAGTTATGTTACCCTGAGCCGATGTGCCGGTTTTAATGCGGGATTTCTCCAGGGTACCGATGGTCATGCCGTGGTCACTTATGAGGATAACTGCCACGTGTTCAGCATTGCTTATTCCGATCATATCCTCTCCGAAGATATGTGGGGCTGGGGAACAGGCCGCTATGTCTTTGTATATTTTCAATGCAGTTATTCAACTATCAGGCGAGGCGTTTTCAGGGCCGACAACTACGACCGGGCGCCGCATGCCGGA
>DASQZK010000199.1:0-3525 GCA_035638735.1 Bacteroidales bacterium | reverse complement strand
AAAAAAACCGTATTATACTGGTACAAAAATCATCGAAATTACAGGAGAAGACCAATCGAACAGTGCTGAACGGGGTTATTGTCCAGGATAGGGATGTTTATACAGAGACTTTTACCGATCTGCGCACGGTAACCGAAAAGGAGCCTACCGATGCAGAAAAGGAAGATCTCTTGTTCGCCAATAAGATCGTTAAGCATACAAAGTCGAATGCAATTGTTTTGGCGCATAATAAACAGTTAGTTGCCAGCGGAGTCGGTCAGACCTCCAGGGTAGATGCACTCAAGCAGGCCATTGAGAAAGCAGGGACTTTCAACTTCGACCTGCAGGGTGCCGTGATGGCATCCGACGCTTTCTTTCCGTTTGCGGATTCGGTTGAGATAGCCTTCAAAGCAGGTGTAACATCGGTTGTCCAGCCGGGAGGATCGGTCAGGGATAAAGATTCCATCGAATTTTGTAACCAAAATGGGATGAGTATGGTATTTACAGGAATACGACATTTTAAACACTGATAAATAAAATATGGGATTGTTTTCTTTTCAGCAGGAACTGGCTATCGACCTGGGAACGGCCAATACGATTATCATTCATAATGATAAAGTAGTGGTCAACGAGCCGTCAATAGTAGCCATCGATCAGCGTACATCAAAACTTATTGCTATCGGGGAGAAAGCCAGGCAGATGCATGGCAAGACACACGAGAACATAAAAACCATCAGGCCGTTGCGTGATGGGGTGATCGCCGATTTTGATGCCGCCGAGCAGATGATAAGAGGGATGATAAAGATGATCAACAAGGGAAACAGGTTGTTTACACCTTCCTTAAAAATGGTTGTCTGTATCCCTTCGGGATGTACCGAGGTTGAACGCAGGGCTGTAAGAGACTCTTCCGAACATGCCGGTGGCCGTGATGTTTACATGATATACGAGCCTATGGCCGCTGCCATTGGTATAGGTATAGATGTGGAAGCGCCTGCCGGTAGTATGGTTGTTGATATTGGAGGCGGAACCACCGAAATAGCTGTAATAGCCCTGGGTGGTATCGTATGTAACCAGTCGCTGCGCGTAGCAGGTGATGGTTTTACCGCCGATATTCAGACCTATATGAGGCATCAGCATAATATCAAAATTGGAGAACGGACAGCCGAAGAGATAAAAATCAGCGTAGGCTCTGCTCTTCCGGAGCTCGACAGCCCGCCGGCCGATTTCAATGTTCGCGGCCCAAACCTCATGACGGCTATGCCTATCGAAATACCCATCTCATACCAGGAAATCGCCCACTGTCTCGAT
Organism: Bacteroidales bacterium; assembly: GCA_035638735.1. GTDB lineage: Bacteria > Bacteroidota > Bacteroidia > Bacteroidales > DASQZK01. The sequence continues at coordinate 2,238 of DASQZK010000199.1, read as the reverse complement.
AAATCCATATCAAAAATCGAAACAGCTATCCTTTCTGTCCTTGAACAGACCCCGCCGGAACTGTACGCCGACGTTGTGCAAAGCGGAATTTATCTTGCCGGTGGCGGAGCCCTGCTGCGAGGTCTCGATAAACGGTTTACCGATAAAATTAATATCCCTTTCCACGTTGCCGAAGATCCGCTCCAGGCCGTTGCCCGGGGAACAGGAATTGCATTGAAAAATGTGGACAGGTTTTCTTTCTTAATGAGATAAACGTACCATTCCGACAGAATGAGAGATCTTCTGCGATTTATCGTAAGAAACTATTTCGTAATGCTGTTCCTTCTTTTTGAAGGAATATCGTTCGTATTGATCGTTCAGTTCAATGCCTTTCAACGGTCACGCTTCATGGGACTCTCGCGGACTGTTACCGGAACCGTCTATAAAGACCTGGAAGGATTCCGGGAATATCTTCATCTCAGGACGGAAAATGAAGCCCTGGTGGCAGAAAATGCCCGCCTGAGAAACAAGCTCGACAGGAATGCCGAAACCATCTACGTCTTTCCCGGCGATTCAACCGGCAGCGATACAATACATGAATATTCAGGGACGCAGGACTATTTCTACATTCCGGCCAGGGTTGTGAACAACTCGGTGAACCGGCAGTATAACTATATGACCATTGATAAAGGCGCCCGGCAGGGACTGAGGAATGATATGGGCGTGATTTCGGAACGGGGCGTGGTCGGCATTGTCGACGATGTTTCGGAGAATTACGCTACAATCATCCCTGTGCTTAACAGAAACTTCAGACTTAGCGCCAGGATATTCAGGAATAATTACTTCGGGATTATTGAATGGGACGGCCGGAACCCGGAATTGGTAAGACTCAGGGAAATACCATCGCATGTGCGGGTAATTCCCGGAGATACCGTTGTCACCAGCGGCTTTTCTGCCATTTTCCCCCCCAATCTGAATATCGGTGTGGTGAAAAGTGTTAAGACCGGTGACGGTAATTTTTATGATATTGTTGTCAGACTTTCGGCAAACTTCAGGAACATTTATCACGTAAACGTTATAAGTAATTTCAACCGGGAGGAGCAGAAAGACCTGGAAGACGAATCGCAGGCAAATGATTAAAATCTATCTTAGAAATATTATCCGGTTTTTTACAGTTATACTGGTCCAGGTACTCATTTTTAATAATATGGAGGTCAGTGGTTACCTGAACCCGTATTTTTATGTCATCTTTATTTTACTGATGCCGTTTGAGGTTCCGGGTTGGTTGTTGCTGTCAACAGCTTTTGTCCTGGGTTTCACTATGGACCTTTTCATGTCGACACCGGGCATGCACGCTTCAGCTACCGTCTTTATGGCTTTCCTGAGACCTTTTGTCCTGAAAAATATTTCACCTAGGGACGGTTATGAACCGGGCACATTCCCCCGGGTCCATTTTTACGGCATAAGCTGGTTTGCCAAATACACGTTCCTGCTCGTGCTGGCACACCACTTATTCCTTTTCATGGTGGAGATGTTTCGTTTTAGTGACCTTCCGCAGATAATAATCAGGACAATACTTAGTTCATTAATTACAACACTTCTAATTCTTATTAGCCAGTTTTTTATCTATCGCAGGTAATGAATCAATTCGCGGAGCGGAAATATATTATTGGGGCATTGTTGATTCTGGTTGCACTGGTATTCCTTGCCAGGCTGTTTCACATGCAGGTCATGGATTCGTCGTATAAGCTTTCGGCCGAAAATAATTCACGACGTGAGGTTATCCAGTACCCTGCCCGGGGGCTGATATATGATCGCAACGGCAATCTGGTTGTGTCGAACCAGGCCGCCTACGATATCATGGTCAATCCTGTTCAGCTCGAACCGTTCGATACGGCTGATTTCTGCCAGATACTCGGCATCACGAGGGAGAGCCTGGAACAACGTATTCAGAAAGCCATTCATTATAACCGGTATGCACCTTCCATATTTATGAAACAGGTGCCTGCTGAAATATCTTCTGTTTTGCAGGAGAAGCTTTATAAATACCCTGGTTTTTTCGTTCAGACCAGGACTCTGCGCCGCTATTCACGGAATATTGCAGCCCATGTGCTGGGCTACGTCGGGGAAGTTAACCGCAAGACCATCGATAATAACACGTATTACCAGATGGGCGACTATATCGCTATTAGTGGCGTTGAGAAGACCTACGAGGATATTCTGCGTGGGGTGAAGGGGAAGAAGAATTACATGGTCGAT
>DASQZK010000198.1:0-5162 GCA_035638735.1 Bacteroidales bacterium | reverse complement strand
ACGTTTTCTATCGAAAGTAACACATACACCTTCACGCGGAATTGACGGAAACACGTCGGTGTTTATTGAAGCAGGATGCAACAAATAAGTCCGGGCAGCAAGATCTTCCATCTCTACATCAAAATATCTAAAGACTTTAGTAAAATAATTTTCAAGGCTTCTATCCCGGTCTTCCTTTTGAATCTGTTGAATAAGTTTTTTTACCACTTTAGGGCGAAAAGAATTCATTTCCAGCAATCTGTCACGTCCATTAGCAAGCCTTTTCTTAAGTGCTATTTGAAAGGCTGACGTTTCAACAATCAATGCTTCCAGTTCACCAGTATCTAATAATTTAGCCTTTGAAATGTTAAGCAACCGGTCACTAAATAATTTAAACAGTATGTTTCCTCCATCAAGGTTTTCGACAAAGGCAGTTAACCCCTCATGATACCATCTAACAAGCGTATGCTGAGGACTACCAACAAGATAGGGAACATGAATGTGGATATCTTCTTTTTGTCCAATCCTGTCAAGGCGTCCTATTCGCTGCTCCAGCAATTCCGGATGAAAAGGTAAGTCAAATAGAATGAGGTGATGAGCGAATTGAAAATTCCGTCCCTCGCTTCCTATTTCAGAACTAAGGAGTATTTGAGCGGCATCAGAATCGGCAAACCAGGCTGCAATTTTATCGCGTTGTATAAGCGTCAGGTCTTCGTGAAAAGCACCTACTTTAAGGTTGTGGCGCTTACCCAGGGCCTTTTCCAATGCAAGAACTTTTTCTTTACGCTTGCAGATGAGTAATATTTTTGCGGGATGTACTTCTCTCATTGTTTTTAGTACCCAGTGCACCCGGGGGTCTTCATCAAACCAAAATTGTTGCTTATTTGTCGTATCTGGAGCAAACTCCATGTCGGAGGTAAACTCATCTGTTAAACGTTGAATCCAGAGATCCTGGTTTTCTATTTCCTGAATGGGGGCTAAATGTGCCTCTCTCTTCGGAAATCCGTTCATTGCCGATCGGGTATTCCGGAATAACACTCTGCCCGGACCATGTTGGTCGACCAAATCTTCAATAAGGTTATGCTTTGCTACTTCATCACCTTTCGCCAATGATGCTATTCTTTCTTTTGGAAAAAAGGTTTCCAGTAGTTTTGTCTCCTTTGTTTGCAAGCTTTTCCCTAAGGAGAGTTTTTCCACAATATTAGCTATGACTTGATGATCGGAAGATTCGTTTATAAAATCATCGTAATTAGCGTACCGGTTAGGATCGAGCAATCGAAGGCGCGCAAAATGACTTTCTACACCCAATTGTTCAGGAGTAGCAGTAAGAAGCAATAATCCTTTTGCTGCCTTACTCAGTTGCTCTACAATACTATACTCAGGACTTACTTTGTCAACCGACCATTCGAGGTGATGTGCTTCATCTACAACAAGCATATCCCAGTTAGCTGAAATGGCTTGCCGGCTTCGCTTTTCTGAACCTGCCAGAAATTCAATACTACAAATAATACATTGATCGTCGAGAAAGGGGTTTCCATCTGGTGCACTTTTATCAAGAGAGGCGCAACGTTTTTCATCAAAAATGCTAAACCACAGGTTAAACCTTCGGAGTACTTCAACAAACCACTGGTGTATGAGGGACTCGGGAACAAGAATTAATACTCTCGAAATCCGCTCACTCAGCAATAAACGGTGTAGAATTAAGCATGCCTCAATGGTTTTTCCGAGCCCTACCTGATCGGAAAGCAACACACGAGGAGCATATCGCGAACTCACCTCATGTGCAATATAAAGTTGGTGAGGAATCAGATCTATTCTTCCACCTACGAACCCGTTTACCGGCGATATTTTTCGTCTGTAATTGTGCTGAAGTGTCTCCCGGCGCAAGGCAAACATTTCCGGCGTATCAACATCACCCGAAAAAAGCCTGTCATCGACACTGTGTTTCACAGACACATCGCCAAGTTGCGCCTCAGACAACTTTTTGTCTTTCCCGTAATACATATATAGCTCACCCTCCAGTTCAACGTGTTCAATGCACAATGAATGTCCTTTTTTATCCTGTACAATATCGCCCGGTTTAAAAACGACACGACGCAAAGGAGCGCTTTCTTTTGCATACAACCGGCTTTCGCCGGGTACCGGAAAATAGATCTGTACTTTTCCTTTGCTGGTTTCTGTTAAAATACCTATGCCAAGTTCTGGCTCACCTTCACTGCTATATCGCTGATCAGGAAAAAAATTTCCCATATACTGTATCTTATTTAATTATCGATACTATTCCCCAATCGCCTTAATGGTTCAAATAGTAAAAAAAGTAACCGAATACATTGGTCAATACGATTATATTGAACGTCCTTTATTGCTTGTTGGTACTTGAGTAGGGAAAGATACGATATAATTCGTGTCTCGGACCCTCCCACACCACCGTATCCCGGTGAAAAAACCGGGACAGTCTACCGTCCGCTATACGGACATTCTTTAAACATGGCGGTATTTGACAACTATTTCTCTCGTGGGCAAAAAGCCATGCTGTATAAATTTATTTGTGGTAATTGTAGTTTTCTGGATAATTGTGTTTCATTCGCAGATATCAAAACCTGCCGGTATTTTATTCCACCGATGAGGGCGATTTTGTGAAGTTCTCTACCATGCGGTATAAGGGCAATGAAGCTCAGGCGAAACGCTACGAATGGATTATTAACTACGTGAGGTTTTGACACCAAGATACACCAACGCCCCATCATCAAACCTGAATTCATGGACTTTCCCGTCAATCTCGATGGTAAATCCTTCCAGGCCGGAAATGAAGGTATACGGTTCATCATTGAAACTGAATAAAACCGGTTGTATGGAATGGACCCGGTCGGAGTAGTTCCGGTACTTAAGTCTGGTTATGGGTCCATTAAATTGCCATTGTTCTTCCTGCAGGGGTGCATGATGAAAGAGTAATATACCAGGCGACCGTTGTCCGCTCGACCCACCTTTTCAGGGTCCTGACATGAGTCCGGGCAGGAATCAGCGTTTCCATATCCATGCCTCTCACCAGTTCTTTATCATGGGCAAGATATATTTTTATAGCCTTGATGTTCCGGTCATATATATCTTTGAAATATGGATCCACCAACTTGTCAGCCAGGTTGTCCCACCCCCGTTTATCCATGTATAACCACGGGAAAGACATCTTCCTGTTGCCATAGGTGGTTCCATCCGGCAATGGACCAGTTTCCGGATAGATCGTTTCGGCCTTAATAAAATCCGCCAGGTGCTGATCCGGGATATCATCAGGCTGCATCTGGGCTGAAAGAAAAGGGCATCCTGAAAGCTGCAGGAAAAGCAGCAGGATAATTCTTTGAAACATTGTAAGTATTGTTGGTTGGTACTGGTCGTATGTTACAATTGGCAAAATTAATATTTTTGAATAAAATGTCGGATGGTCTCGGGATTTTCATCCAGAAACTTTAGTTTTGGAATATCCGTATTTCAAAAATCCTCAAAATGAAACGAACCACTTACCTTCTATTGCTTGTCTTCTTATTCCAGTTAAGTTTTATATCCTGTCTTACCCCGAAAACGGAGCAGGACAAAACTGCCCTCATGGTGCCCGAGCTGACCGGCGACTGGTGGCAGCTTACCACAACATATCCTGATATTTCCCCTTATGAATATACACCGGGCGACAACAAGGTTTGTGACTTCACTATTTTCCAGGCTGCCGACAGCAGCTGGCAGTGCATCGCCTGTGTACGCGGTAATACATACCCGGGCTCTCATCGTTTCCTGTATCACTGGCAGGCTAAACATCTGACCGACACCCTCTGGGAACCCAGGGGCGTATTCCAGGCTACAGGCGTTAGCACTGAAAAAGCCGACGGATTCGGATTTACACTGGACACCACCCTCTACCCTGCCACAGGCAAACTGCAGGCACCACATTGTGTAAGGCACAACGATAAATATTACCTCTTTTATAATAACGACGGGGCCCGTTGCAAAGTCAGTGATGACGGTTTGCACTGGTCGGACATGAAGAACGATGCCGGGAATTATGAGTTTTTCAGCATGGGCAGGGACGTCATGATACTCGACGACACCCCATATTCCGGAAAGTGGATCGCCTATTTTACCTCGGGGGATAAGATGCCGCAGTATGTAGCTGCCAAAACGTCATCTACACTCACCGGCAGCTGGTCGGACGAAAAAATGGTTTATGACGGTTGGAGCAACAGCCGCAGCCCGATTTACCCCAATGAGTTCGCGGAGAGCCCCTTTGTTGTAAGATACCAGGGTAAATATTACCTCTTTGCCCAGTTACATGTCTTCATGTCTGACGATCCGCTCGATTTCACGGACAACCATAAGGTCGCCGTGCTGGAAAGTGCCGATTACCGGAAGCGCGTCTGGGCACCGGAGATCATTCATTACAAAGGTGATGACTATCTCGCGGCTTATCGCCCAAGTGGTTTGTGGATGACAAGGCTCTCGTGGAAAAAAGAAGGTTCGTCCGAAAATTCAGGCAACAAATAATTCCAATGCCTAAAATACTATCGGATTCATCCCGTTTTTCATTCGCACCAAACAGAAAATGGATGTGCATTTACTGACTGATTAGTTGCATCCTATCCTAATACTCATTTATTATTTGGAAGCCGAACAAACACTGACATAATTTAAATCATGGTGACATATTTTAATCCCGGTAAACAACTATTAATACCATACGCAGCTCTTTTGTTCATCCCTTATGCCATGGTATTTCAAAACAAGTTTTTTTCGGGATTTCTGGAAAGATTATATTTCAGTTTCAGCAATCATTTGATACGGAGATATAAATAATCAACTAAATTCTCCGCTGCCCGTTGATTCTGGAATCCTTCCGGTAGGTATTTATGCCCGATATATTCATTGTACAGCCACGGGTCACCGATAGCCAGGACAAAGCCTTTCCCGTAAGAATATTGCGCAATCAGCGTATTCCCTTTGCTGTCTTCCAGAACACTGATGGCCCCGTCTGAGACCGTAATGGAACTGACTTCTTTCATGTAGATTTTACGCAATCCCTTAAACAGGGGATTATCCGGGAAAGAAGTGATGGCCCCCATCTCCCAGTTATGGTTGGTAACGGGATTAAGGGTAACCGGGTTGAAATGTATGCCGAACTGACCGGCAAGTTTATTCAGGTG
>DASQZK010000197.1:0-3064 GCA_035638735.1 Bacteroidales bacterium | reverse complement strand
ATAACGAACGGAACCAAACCAAAGATCGTGGAAAGTACCGTGAGGATCACGGGTATGATCTTATGGTTGAAAGCTTTTATATAGGTCTTTATCCCTCCATGTTTTCTTTTTTGCCGGCTAAACACGTTGTAGTCGTTGATAATATAGAGAGCCGAATTTACCGACAAACCACATAACAAAATAAAGGAGGCAAAACCGCCCTGATCGAAGTTAAGATCAAACAGGTAGAATGTGAGAAAAACCCCGATAAACGATGCCGGGATCATGGCAATAATGGCCATTGGTTGCAGCAACGATTCCAGCAGAATGGCACACAGAAAGTAAATGATGCCAATGACCAGCAAGATCAGGAAATACTGTTTCTTCTCATAGCGGTTCCATGAATAAAAACCAGGGTTTGATTTAACTTTAAACCCCATCGGCAGCCAATCGTTCATGCTCTTAACCTGTATGTCGGTTATCTCTCTGGCCAATTGATACGAACCAATAAAATTATACAGGATATACAGCCGGTATTCCTGGTTTTTCTTATAAACAGAGTTGCCTGTTTTTCTTTTGGCAATGGTTCCGACAGAACTGAATTTGATGGTCTTGTTACCCACGATTACAGGCTCGTTGTTTAGTTTCCATTGGGTAAAAGAGGCAGCATCGTCCGATACCAACTGAACCGGTATTTTATCTCCATTATAAAAGACCGGATTAAGGGTTTGTTCCCTGGTACGGTCCTGCAGGTTATCATAATAATCCTGAAGGGTAGTACCATGCAGGGCCAGCTTTTCCTGTTCTAAATCAATGACGTACTCATGCAGCGTAGTAGCACCCCATTCATTGCTTCCACTGATTTCCAGATCCTGAACACGGGGATTCAACTGCAGGCTGTCAACCAATATCTTTGCGTACTTGTATAATTGATCGTAATTATACCCGGTGAGCAGAACCTGGTTGTTCTTGTAGCCGATGTCCAGGGAATTATTAAACCCTCTGCCCACACCGCTAATATTCCAGTCTACCCCACCCAGGCTGATGGCTTTGCTGATCAATTGGTCTTTTAGATAAAAAGGAAATGAACTGTTCTCAAATTCAGGAAGGAAGTGAATGGTGATATCAGAATTGTTATAACTGTAAATACTGGTCTGGTACATTTCAATTTCATCGAACCTGTTCAGGTAATTCTCCATCTTTTTGATCACTTCATTCAGTTGCTGAACAGTACAACCTTCAGGCATGCTAGCCCGCACATGCAAAGTAGTGCGTTGCGGACTTGAATAAAAAGAACTTTCGAAGACATGCTCAGTGAACAATCTCAGGCTTCCTCCTGCAATCTTTTCAACGGTTCCCCTTATGTTCCGGTAGAAATTACTTCCAATGGTATTGTTGTAGAATTCAGCCCACGGTCCTTTTTTTTCTGTCTTTTTCGGCAACCAGTGAACCGGGATTCCGAATCCGAGGATTAGAAGGATCAGGAATGCCCAACGCCATCGTTTCATGAATAGAATCAGCCGGGCATATAAATGTCCGGCTTTCACGATACGGCGTTTCCGGCGAAAGAACACCCTGTTTTTCCGAAACTTCATAGGAGCCAGTTCCAGCAGCGAGGGGATGAAGAAAAGGGCGATCAATAGCGAAAGGCCCAGGTTCACGATCATTACCCATGTGAAATCGATCAGGTTTAGTTGCTGGTTTTCTTTCAGGAAAAATATAACGAACAGAGATCCTATTGTGGTTAGCGTGGCGGCCATAATAGCAATAAAGACTTTTCGGTCGCGATGGTACCGGTAATGATCGATCATCACGATACTGTTGTCTATAATGATTCCAAAAGAGACGGTGATGCCGGCCAGGGAATAGAGGTGGATTTCCAGTTTCAGCAGATAGTAGAAAATTACTGCTGTTACCAGGTTAGCTGTAAGACTGGCAGTGATGAAGAACAGGTAACGAACCTCCCGGCTGATGAACCACACGAAAACAAGCAGGATAATCATCGAGTAGAGTGTACGAAGTCCGATCTTCACCAGTTCGTCGCGGAGGTTGCTTGAGGTATCGTAGGAGAGGATGACCGAATAGCCCGAGGGAAGCTGCTGCCGGACGGTCCGCATCTTATCACGTACTTCTCGGGCCAGCTTCATGTTGTTTACCCCTTCTCCAGGATAAACTACCATGTTAACTGTATTCAGTCCGTTGATTCGGTAGTAGTTCTCCGGTTCCTGTTCCACATACTTCACCCGGGCCACATCGGTCAAACTGATAATGCGGTCACCGGTATGTTTCACCGGGATCCTTTCCCAGTGAAGCTGCCCGTTAAAACCATTTCGGAAAGAGACACGGAACGCTTCCTGATTCCCGTCATTATCGAAATCCGAAAGGATGATCCCCACCTGATCAGACCTGAAATAATCGTTCACCGCTGCAGCGATGTCATTACCGCTAATGCCCAGGGTATGACATTTAATACGGTCGAAGGTAATCTCGCATAAATAAGGATTGGCACCGTATACATTTACATCATTGACACCTGGAACAACTGATAGTCCGGGAACAATATTCTCTTCTGCATATTGTCTGATGAACCAGGGCGCCGCACCCGAGGCCAGCTTGTAGATAAGAACCGGTTCTTTTTTACTGCCACCGTCACCCGGCGATATCAACGGATAACTGACCTGACGCGGCAGTGTCGGGTAAATACGTCGTATGATGGTAGCCATCTCGAACCTGGCTGCATCCAGGCTGACCGACTTTTTAAACGAGATATTGATGGTCCCCATGCCCTCGCGCGATACGGATGAGATATCCCGTACTCCATTCATTGTGCTGAACATACTCTCGAGTTTCGATGTTACCTCCTGTTCAATAACCCTGGCTGAAGCTTCACTCCAGTAAAAATCAACATGTACCGAATAACCAGCCCTGGAAGGATTTAACTGTATGTTCAGCAAAGGGACCATCGCCAACCCGACGATCATAAATGCCACAAAAGTCAGGATGGTGGAAAATGGTGAAAAAGGATGGTTTATGTTCTGTTGATTGTTCAGTTGTTTTTCAGTTTAGTTTTCAATCCTAATTTAAT
>DASQZK010000196.1:0-2242 GCA_035638735.1 Bacteroidales bacterium | reverse complement strand
AAGCCGGGATATACTTTGAAAATACATACGTGGGCAAGTCGATGCTCGATGTTCGAAATGTAAAAGACACTCTGAACATTTCTCTTGGCCGGGACCCCGGTATTGTGGTTAAAAGAGAAAAACAAACAGATGTAACCAGTGACCGCTTCATCGGCGGGAACCGTATCGAAAATTACGCCTGGGAGATCTCCATCAGGAACACCAAAAAGCATCCCGTTCATATCCAGGTGGAAGACCAGGTTCCAGTATCCAAAAACAAGGATATTACCGTGGAAACGGCCATTCTTTCCGGCGGAGTTTTAAACGAAACCACCGGCATCATCCGGTGGGAACTTGACATTAACCCTGGTGAAACAAAAAATGTTACTTTCGATTACTCGGTAAAATACCCGAAGGACAAAAAGATCACCCTGTAAACACGCTCATATCACTTTTAAAGGCCGGAATGTTGAACCATTCCGGTTTTCCTGCTTTATACTTAAGGGCATCGGGGGGCACTAGTGATGCTGCCGGGACCGTTGAAAATAATTCCATCACCGCCAACTCGCAGCCCTGAAGCCCGGCATAGCCTACTTGACCATCTCAGCAGAAAGTTGTTGAAATCACGCCCTTATTGTTGTACATTTATTGTCTAATCCCTCTTTTATGATCGAAATAGTCAGTTATAACAAGGTTGAAGCACACCATTCACAAATTAACGAAAGAAAAAATGTATCCAGTATTCCTGTTGCCAACGCCGATAATATTGTCTGGCTCAACACCCCCCTCTCCGATGTTGAATTGATAAACGCCCTGGGTGAACATTTCGGCATCCACCAGCTTACGGTTGAAGACATTCTGAATACCACTCATTTACCAAAGTTTGAAGCCTTCGGAGATTACTATTTCCTGACTATTAAATACCTTATTTACACCCGTGAAGAAGGGACCGTGATTAAGCATGTCTCTCTGATATTAAAAGACCGTTATGTGCTCTCGTTTTACCAGGGAGACGAAAACCCGGTTTTAGCCAATGTAAAGAACCGTATCCTGGACGGCATCGGAAACCTCCGGAACCTGAAGGCAGACCATCTTTTTTACAGGCTGATCGATTTTACGGTAGACGAGTATCTGAATATCTCCAATGTTATCAGGGAAGAGATTGATGAGCTTGACGAAATTACATTCGAAGGTGAAGAAGAAGAGATCACCTCCCAGATTCTGGACATCAAGAGGGAGATCAACAATATCCGTCGTATCGCGATGCCGCTCAGAGAAAACCTGGGCCGCCTGCGGACCAATCCGTCGGGGCTGTTACGAAAATCCACCCTGACCTATTTCCAGGATGTCACCGACCACCTCGATCACCTTGTTTCTTCACTCGACAACTACCGGGAAATCCTGAAGGACATGATGGATCTGCACCTCTCCCATCTGAGTCACAGCATGAACGAGGTCATGAAAACACTCACCATCGTGGCGACCATCTTCATCCCATTAACTTTCCTGGCAGGTATTTTCGGCATGAACTTCAAAAATATGCCTGTGCTCGACTGGAAATTTGGTTACCCTCTGTTTTGGGTGCTCAGCCTCCTCATAGCCCTGCTCATGTTCATGTATATGAAAAGGAAGAAATGGTTCTAAAAAAAAGCTGTCTTCATTTGTCGGGACACATTCACCGACAAATGAAGACAGCATACTAAAAATATGGGTATAACACCTTTAGAATAAGCCCACAGCTACTGTAAGTCCGGCCATTACAACCGAGACCATCGTCATAAGCTTGATGAGGATATTCAGTGAAGGTCCGGAGGTATCTTTGAAAGGATCACCAACAGTGTCCCCAACTACACCGGCTTTATGGGTTTCACTGCCTTTTCCGCCATAATTACCTTTTTCAATATATTTTTTAGCATTATCCCAGGCACCACCGGCATTATTCAGCATGCTGGCCAGGGTAAACCCAGCGGTAAGACCACCCACGAGCAGTCCGACAACTCCGGCAACCCCCAGGGTAACACCGATGAAGATAGGAACAATGATGGCGAGCAATGACGGAACAATCATTTCTCTCTGCGCACCTTTTGTTGAGATGGCTACACACTTGGCATATTCAGGTGTTGCTTTACCTTCCATAATTCCGGGGATTTCCCTGAATTGACGTCTTACTTCGTCAACCATGGCACCGGCAGCCCGTCCAACAGCTTTCATGGTCATTGCGCAGAAGACAAAGGCCATCATGGCACCAATGAAAAGTCCACCG
>DASQZK010000195.1:0-2596 GCA_035638735.1 Bacteroidales bacterium | reverse complement strand
TCCCGGCGCCTTTCATCCCTACCAGATTCAGCATATAATGCGGACGGACATACACGATGCCCGAACCGGCCGTAGCACCGAGATGATCGAGGGTGATTTGCATGTCGGGCCGTAAAATTGCTGCTGCCGGGGTAAATCCTGTGCTCCGCCAAAAATGATTCTCAGTAGCAGGTCGCCCGGAGAAATCGGCATTCACCTTAACGGTGGCCTGTCCATAAATCATGACCGGCAGGAACAGGGCTGATAGCAGGGTCGGTATTTTCATGGTGTTGGTTATTGGGATTAAAAAAACATAAGATACGATATATGAACGGAAATTTGCAAAAGAGAAGGTGGTGGCGGTTAATGGGGACCACCCTTCGTCTTGCAGGTAGCCGTGACTATTCTATTATCCCCATTTTTTGCATCAGGAATGAAGCATTCATATTCTTTGCTATACCCTTTTTAAGCAGGTAGTCGAAACGAAGATCATCACCTCGGATATAGCTTTCGAAATGCAGGTTTACCACCGAAGATGGTAATTCATCTGCCAGGTTACCAAGAGCCAGGTCATGGGTGGCAATTAGGGCAAGACAGTTGTTCCCGGTGAATTTTTTCACGAGGGCCACCGAGCCGTTATGTTTATCGGTACTGTTTGTGCCTTTCAGAATTTCATCGAGCAGGACCAGTATCTTATCTCCCCTGGTAAGCATATCAACGATGCGTTTAAGGCGTTTCAACTCGGCATAGAAATACGATTCACTGTCGGCCAGGGAGTCGGTGGTTCGCATACCGGTTATCACAGACAGGGGCTCAAAGTTGAATGCCGAGCTGCAGACGGGAGCGCCCGTGCCAGCCAGGATCATGTTTACGCCAAGTGTCCGCAGGAAGGTGCTTTTACCGGCCATATTTGCCCCGGTGACAATGAATATCCGTTCTTTCGGACCTGTTACAAAATCGTTTACTACCCGTTTGTCAGCAGGAATAAGAGGATGACCGAGCTTCCTGGCTTCCAATCCCTCCTCCTTTATCGAGGGCCAGCAAAACCCAGGATTGTTAAAGTGGAAGGTTGAAAAACTTATGGCTGAATCAACAAAGGCGGGTATCGTGAAAAAACTGTCGAGAGTATCCTTATTGGCCATTCGCCAGCTTTCGAGCAAACGGATAATATGAAGGTCGAACATGAAGATGATATTCAGGGTGAGTCCTACAATGATGTTCAGTCTTGAATCGAGGTAGTTCATTAAACTGTTCAGCTTTCTGAACTTTTCGAGCGATGAATTGCTGGATTTAGCATAGTCGCTTAATACCGGGTGCGAAAATTTCGCCCTTGCAATGATCCTGTTCAATTCCAGGTATTTACCGAGAATTTCATGTTTTTTTGATATTTTCTGGTGGTAGTGATTTACGCTTGTCATGCCGGCACCGTTAACAACGAAACTGATAAGGACAAGAGGCAGTAAATAATCGAACAGACTGTTGAAGAATACGCCAAAGAGGATGATCAGGATGAAAGCCAGGGGGATGACATACATCATAATTTTACGCCATGATGAAAAGTTAAAATTACTGCCGGTAAGCCAGTTCATGATCTCTTCTTTTTCGCCCGGATTGTCTTCAGAAAGAAGCCCGGCAGACCTGAAAGACTGCATCAGATCCGGCTTCTCTGCCAGCTCGCGGTACATATCCTGCCTAACCGATATCTGGTCTCTCTGGAAGGGTGAGTTCAGCAGGTCCCTGGCCAGCCGGCTTTTTCCTTCAAAGGAACAGGTGCGGTTTAGAAACTGGAAGAGGGAACGCTCGCCGAAAATGTCAAGATCGTAGGTGAATTCATGATGACTGTTAAGAAATTCGGATCCGTTTTCAAACACAGAGTAGTCGCCCCCCATGGCTTTCAGCTCGTTAATATTGATGTCGATAAGTGCCTGAGCCTTGTCTTTTTTGAGTTTCAGATTCCTGTGAAAATTCACCAACCATACAAATGCTACCAGGAATGAGACGGAGAGGACATACCAGTAAATATGACTTGTATTGATTCCCTTTATGAGAAAGTAGATGGAAAGAACCATGGTAAACAAACGGAAAAGAGCTACGTACCCTGTTTTTTTCCGTAGTAATTTCACCTGCTTCCCGAAGCGGTCTTTCCTTTCATGGTAATATTCACTGGCGATTATCATTTTGTAAATCTACGAAAAAGATGCGAAGCCTGCTTTATGGGGTGGTGAATAAACGATGTGCTTTGCGTTTGAAAGGACATGGTGGCCATTGAGAAGCGTTCAATTTAAAGATCCCGGCGACATTAAGTTCTAGCATTAAAAGATTTTTTTTACTTTCGTCATTGATACTATTCCGTGACAGATATGTCTAAATCGAAACAGATACTTCCTTTACTCTTCACCGGTGTAATGATGGGGGCCCTGGATATAGCGATTATCGGGCCTGCCTTCCCGGCCATTCAGGATACATATCATGTAAGCGACAGGATGTTGCCGTGGCTGTTGAATATTTACGTTCTTTTCAACCTGGTATCGACGCCTGTTATGGGAAAATTCTCCGATCTCTACGGGCGGAAGTGGATATATATCCTTGATATTTTCCTGTTTGCTGTCGGGTCCCT
>DASQZK010000194.1:0-2470 GCA_035638735.1 Bacteroidales bacterium | reverse complement strand
TCGACCTGATAATATAGGGGGTAACATAAGAGTCGGCATGCGAAGCCACATAGTCCTTATTGATATCCATTTCCTGTGCGGCAATGTCATCGTATGCTTTTGAGATCTCGTCCATTTTCTGCTTATCACCGGCACTCCTGGCCTTCATATATTCGTTGTAAAGACCTTGTTTTTTAGTGGTAAAACTGTCAAACAGTGCCAGGTAGTCTTTATATTCGTCTTGTGAAGCCGACCCTTTGACCTCTGTCTTAGTCGGATCCTTAAAATCGGGAAGGATTGTGATGGTTGCGTTTTCGGCAAAGAAGACCACGGGTTTGCCTGAATTCTGAAGCATGAGGTAAAGGACTTCGGGATGTCCCGTTTGTCCGCGGAATACGACATCCTCCCCGGGTTTCACCATGGCAGAATCAAGCGTTTGCCAGTCACCACCAGCCCGGCGCATGAGGTAGAGGTAGCGGCCCGAAACGTCTTCAGGTTTAACGGTCAGAACGTAACCGGTGAGGGTATCTGAAAGGATTTGTTCTTCGGCGCTGAATGCTGCAGGCGTACTGAAAATCAGTATAATAAATACCGAATAAGCAAAAAATCTCTTCTTGATCATAACTGATGTGTTTTATTAAGTTTACGTATCACTGGTATAATCCTGGTGATAACGATTGCTAAGATACTATTTATTCTTTCCGGAGTTGCCTGGAATATTTTTTCAGAAGTTTACCGGCAGCCGAATACGCTGTGATCCTGTTTTCGAGTACCTCTTTTTCAAGTCTCACGGCTTCCGATTTCACTTCCGGGTTCTCGAAGAAATGCTGGTTAAGCTGTTCCTGGATGGTTTCATACATTCGGTATTTCAGCTGTTCTTTGCGTTTGCCGTTAAAATAGCCATTGGCCAGAGTGAGCGATTTATAGTCGCAGACCATGCTCCAGATGTCGGCGATGCCGATGTTGGCTTTTGCGCTACAGGTCAATACTTTTGGAGTCCATCCCGATGGTGGGAGAGGGAAGAGGTGGAGTGCATTTTCATATTCCATTTTGGCCAGGCGGGCTTTGTCCATGTTACTGCCATCGGCTTTATTTATGGCGATACCGTCGGCCATTTCCATTATTCCCCTTTTGATACCCTGCAATTCATCGCCGGCACCGGCCAGCATCAGGAGGAGGAAAAAGTCGACCATTGAATGGACCACGGTTTCTGACTGGCCCACGCCCACTGTTTCGATAACAACGGTATCGAAGCCGGCAGCTTCGCAGAGGATAATCGTCTCGCGTGTTTTCCGTGCCACGCCGCCAAGCGAGCCCCCGGAGGGCGAAGGCCTGATAAAGGCCATCGGATCGGATGATAATGCTTCCATCCTGGTCTTGTCGCCAAGAATGCTGCCGCGTGAACGCTCGCTGCTGGGATCAATAGCCAGCACAGCCACCTTATGGTTACGTGAAGTGAGGTATTTGCCGAACGATTCGATGAAGGTGCTTTTGCCTACCCCGGGAACACCGGTGATGCCGAGCCGTATCGAATTCCCCATCCATGGCAGGCAACGTGTGATAATCTCCTGCGCTTTGTCCTGGTGAGCCGGTAGGGAACTCTCAATAAGGGTGATGGCCTTGCTAAGTACCGTGCGGTTTCCCGACCTGATGCCTTCAAAATACTCACCGGCCGACAATTGTTTTTTCTTAATCTTCCGGTACTTCTGAACCGCAACCTGGTTTACCTGGCCGGGAGATGTTGATCCCCCGTTCACGTTCAAAGCACTAGTGTCCTTTTTATCTTTTTCTGTCATAAGGTGATAACCGGGCAAAAAAGGCGCACGGCCGTGTGGCCCTTTTAATTTTTCTGTAATACTTCACCCCTGATCCAGAGGATTTCCCTGGAGTGCTGTGGATCGTTGGTGATGATGGTAACCGTTTTATTCTGATTCCCCATTTTGCCGGCCGAATTAAAGGTGACTTTAATACTGCCGCTTTCACCCGGGTGTATAACATTACTCGTAGACATGGCGGCGGTACATCCGCAACTGGCATGTACTTTCCTGATCATAAGATCGGATTTACCGTCATTCACAAATGCAAATTCGTGGTTTACTTTATCACCCTGCACCAGTTTGCCAAAGTCGAAGTTTTTATCTTTGAATTCGATATCGGGCGCTTTGGTAATCTCTTCCTGGCTCATGTCGGTGAAATTCTCCTGTACTGTAGCACTAACGATCAGCCTGTAGGTACGATCGGTTTTTCCGTCTACATAAACATCCATTCTGTCGATGAGGAAATCCCAGTCTTTTTGTTTGTCAGACAGATAAGTTACTTCAATGGTACCTTTCCCGTGAGGTTTCACCACCGGGTTGTCGATCTGTACAGCCAGGTGTGCAGGAACATTTTTCACTTCGAGGTTAACAGGTTCGTCGGAATTGTTGATATATTCAATTAACCTGCTTTGAGGCTGGCCTTTGTAAATGGTTCCGAAACTAATATGATTGCT
>DASQZK010000193.1:0-6270 GCA_035638735.1 Bacteroidales bacterium | reverse complement strand
TCATGAAAAGGGAGAATTCGAGGATGATGGGTTTTTCGACACCGTCCCTGTCTCTAATCAACGAAATTACCTTATGATCAGGCTATTGCACTCAAAAAGAGAATTCACTTATTTTTTATCAACAGGTCCTAAAGGCCAGATCACTTTTCCATACGTTTCATTAAGCAGGGCGGCCACACCGGCATAAATGGCCGAGGAACCGCAAATGATTCCTTCATATCCGGTAAATGTTTTTATGGCAACGTTACCTGTCTTATCACCCAGGGCTAATAAGAAGAACAGAAGGGTCAGTGTTGCAAATACAACTTGCAAAGCTTTGTTGATCCTGAGTGTGCCGATAAACAGGAGTCCGGTAAAGATTCCCCACATAATGAAGTAAGCAACCATTCCGCCGACAGACGGTGCAGGAATTAAGTCCCATTTTGGGAGAAGGATAAGCGTTACAAGGGTGAGCCAGAAAAAGCCGTAAGATACAAAAGCCGTAAGTCCGAAAGTGTTTCCTTTTTTCGATTCCAGGATGCCTGCAACAATCTGGGCCAGACCACCATAAAACAAACCCATAGCAAGGATCATGGAATTCATTTCAAAAAAGCCGGCATTGTGCAGGTTTAATAAAACGGTGGTCATTCCGAAGGCCAGAAGTCCGAGTGGACCGGGGTTGGCCGATTGGTCCCTGAAGGAAAGTAATGATTGTTCCATTTGCAGATGAATGTTTAAGTCAAGATCTTTATGTCGGAAGGACAATTTATGACAAAAATCGGAATGATACACGTTTTTGCTTTCTATGTTGTGTATGAATTATCTTTCATTATTCCGGAAACCAAACCTTCATCATCCCCACACCCCGGTTCGACCAAAGGTAATATGGGATCAATTTTAATTCAGCATTGGCGGCAGATCCTGTTATGCCATTGACGCGGTTTCCCGCTATACTGTCATGATCTATTGCAAAATGCATTTTCCCCGGAATAGTCATTTCGGCGATAGCAGGGTTGTCAATCTCTTCGGCACAATAAACGTCCGGTCCGAGTTCGAATGCCACCATATTCCTGTCATCGCCGACAGCTTCATTTGCCCGGACAGTACGGATTTGCATTGGGAGATGCATCTCATTGATGTCGCCCTGCTGCCATTCAATGAAGAGTTTTTCACTTGATCTTATAAATTATTAAAGGGAAGAAGGAATCGAATATAAAAAATTATCTGTCGGGATTTGAAAATTCATGTAAATTTCCCGGTTTCGGAGAAAAGATTATCACAAATTCCTGAAATACCTGATGATATTCACGATTATAGTCAGAACGACACTAATAAGAATCAGGGAGGTCACCGGGAAGAAGATTCTTGTGTTACCCTTCCTGATATTGATATCGCCCGGCAGATGACCGATCCATTTCAGGAGGGAGGGTGCAAATTGAAGGATCAACCCCATGACGACAATAACAAGTCCCGCGATGATCAGCCATTTACCCATATTGTTTTTCATTTTTATAAGGGGGATTTCTCATGTTTTGTTCTTCGCCTGCTTTGTTCCTCGCGTCATTTCCGGGACGGGGCACAATTTTTTTTGTGTGCGGCATGGTCACGGCAATAATTTCCTTACTTCAGAAAACCTGTCTAAAGATACAAAACTCCCGGAACCGGCCTTGTTATTGCCACGAATTAACTTGTTTCCAGGTTTCATATCCATCCGGGCCCGGCATAGGGGAACACATAATTTGGGATAATCCTGGGATTCATTTTAATAATTTTCCATTACATTTATAACCGTTTCCCATTCAGTCTTTCAGAAATGAATGGCTGGTTGCCTGGTGAAATAGTATTATACATGAACAAGATTATACATCAACAAGCCGATTAAACGATACGATAGCATGAAACGAACCATTTTCTCCGTCATCCTTGTTTTCTTTTTCGCCTTTTCATATTCGCAGGTCAAAGTCTACGAAGGTAAAGAAGTAATACCGACCTATCAGAAGGGTCCTGATGTTGAAAGCCCGCTGTTTTATACCGGCCGGGGAGTACAGGGCGCTGCCGGACACATGTATCCTTATCCCGCCCAGACAAGTCTGAGCGATACCCTTACCAACGTAAGTTATGATATGGTTTATCTTGAAAATGAATATCTGAAGGTGACCATACTGCCGGCATTCGGCGGCAAGATCTTTTCGGCCATTGACAAGACCAACGGACATGAACTGTTTCATCGTAACAGTGTCATTAAGCCCGACCTGATCGGAACGCTCGGAGCCTGGATCTCAGGCGGCGTGGAGTGGTGTTTTCCGAACCATCATCGCACTTCCACGTTAATGCCGGCCGACTATACTATTGTTCACAACGACGATGGAAGCGCGACGGTATGGGTGGGCGAGACTGAAAAAACCAGGCGATTGAGAGGAATTATTGGGATAACCCTTTTTCCTGGCCGGTCTTATATCCAGGCCGAATATCATCTTACCAATACCAATGTGACGACTGAGAACTTTCTGTTCTGGGCAAACGTGGCGGTAACGGCAAACAAGGATTTCAGGACATTCTGGCCCCCCCAACAGGAGATTGGTGTTTTTCACAGTAATACAAGTTTTACAGAATGGCCCATATCTCACGAGGTTTACAATGGTATTGATTACACCTCGGGTGTCGATCTCACCTGGTGGAAAAACCATCCCGATCCTGTTTCATTTTTCTTCTGGCAGGGTAAGGAAGGCTTTATCGGAGGTTATGACTATGCACAGCATGCCGGTACCGTCCATGTTGGCGATAAATATATCAACAAGACATCTAAATTATGGCAGTTCGGGCCCGGGCTACAGGGTCAGAATGCCCGGCGGAAGCTGACCGACGACGGGAAAGCTTATGTAGAACTGATGACGGGAACCTATTCAAATAACCAGCCCGGGTACAGCTGGTTTGCACCGAATGCGGTCAAGCTTGCAAAAAATTACTGGTACCCTGTAAGGGATCTGGAGATCGTAAAGAATGCCAATACGGATGCCTCTGTCACCTTGCAGTTGAGAGACCCCAAAACAGTTTATTACGGTTTCAATACTACCACTAACGTTGAAGGTGCACAGGCCCTACTAAAATACGATGGCGAAGTCCTGGCGACAAATACTATCGATATTGATCCGGCACATCCGTTCACTATTACGTTTAAAAGCAAAAAGGACCTTGACAAATACAAGCTTTACGCCACATTGCTCGATAAGAGCGGAAAAGAGCTGGTGTCCTATGCTCCTTATAAACCGCGGCATCCCCCGTTGCCAGAAGTTCAGGCGCCTCCGAAAGCCCCGGGTGATATAGAGACGGTTGAAGATCTTTACCTTACAGGGAGGTATGTTGAACAGTTTTCGAGACCAGGTGTGAATGCGGACGACTATTATCTGGAAGCCTTGCGAAAATCGCCGGAAGACTACCGGGTAAATACAGCCATGGGAATACGCAGAGTGAACCAGTGGCAGTATGAAGAGGCAGTATCTTATTTGGAGAGGGCTGCCGACAAACTGAAAGTCACATATATTCAGCCTAAAGACGGTGAACTGTATTATTACCTCGCCCTTGCTCAGCAGGGATTGGGTAATGATGAAGAAGCGTACCGTGACTTTTACCAGGCTACCTGGTACTATGCCTGGTATTCCCCGGCCTTTTATCAACTGGCACTTATGGAAAGTGCGAAGGGAAATTACACCAAAGCCCTTGAATTCATTGAAAATGCTTACTCTGCCAATACAAGGGACGCACGCATCAATGTACTGTATACAGCCTTGCTGAGAAAACTGGGAAAAAAGGATGAGGCCCTTGACCTGGTCAACCGGTTTATACAATTCGATCCGCTTAACTTTGCCGCCCGCTTTGAGAAAGATCTCCTCCTGCACAAGTCGTCGTTGAAAGACTGGCAAAAGAACATGCAGAATGTCGATAACGATTACCTCGATGTTGCTGTGAATTATCTGAATGCAGGTATGACGGGTGAAGGGATTACGCTGCTTTCAGATATCGATAAACCTGAAAATCCGCTTGTTTTCTATTACCTGTCATGGTTCTATGACCAGGCCGGTCAGCCGGACAAAGCCTCGGCTATGCTAAAAAATGCCGGTACACTTTCGCTCGATTATTGTTTCCCTTACAGGCAGGAAACCATGAAAGTACTAAAGCATGCCATTGCAAAGGATCCGCAGAATGCGAAAGCATATTACCTGCTGGGGAACCTGCTTTTCGACCGGCGACCGGATGAAGCTATGGGAGACTGGGAAAAGGCCGGACGTATTAATGATCATTTCCCCATGGTATGGCGGAATCTGGCGTTTGGAGAATTTCATTATAAACACAATACCGCTCAGGCTATCAGTTACATTAAGAAAGCCATTGGCCAGGAAAGTGGATATCCCATCTGGTATGCGGAGCTTGCTGATTATTATGACCAGTCGGGCGAGGATTTCAGGGAATGCCTGGGCATCATGGAAGATCACTCCGACATTGTTAACCGTGATATAGAAGCTCCCAAGGATCTTGTAAAGCTTTATAATCTGAATGGTGAGTATAACAAAGCCATTGACCTGCTCAGCACCCATCATTTCAGGACCTGGGAAGGCGGGCGTGAGATTTACTATCATTATGTGGATGCCCACACCCTTAAAGCCCTGGCGTTTCTGCGTGAAAAGAAATATGCGGAAGCTGTTCATGAACTGAACGCGGCCATGCTCTATCCCGAAAACCTGGAAGTAGGCAAGCCTCTGAATGATGACAGAAACGCGATGACCTGGTATTTCATGGGCAAAGCCCTGGAGGCAATGAAGCAAAAGAAAGAAGCCCGGGCCTCTTTTGAAAAAAGTGTGAATGCAAAAAATGCCAGGGGCTGGAATGACCTGGTATATTACCAGGCAAAATCGAATGAAGCCCTGGGTAATGCCGAAAAGGCCAATAAGCTGTATAATCAATTGATCAACAGTGGAAAGGAACTGCTGAAAAGAGGTTCTTCCGGCAGGGGTATTGGTGTGGAGGCTTCACAGGATAACAGCAGCACCATTTCGGAAGCATATTATCTGCAGGCTCTCGGAAATAAAGGTTTGGGAAATGAGGATGAAGCTATCCTTCTGCTCAAAAAGGCATTGGATACATACAGGAATAATTTATGGGCAAAGCAGGTGGCAGAGCATCCGGATGAATTTTAGGGGTGAAGGAAAATCAGCCTTCACCTTTTAACCATCTTCACCGTGGTGACCTTTTCTTTGTTGTCCTTGAAGTATATACGGCAGAAATACACCCCGCGTGCCAGGCCTGCCACATTATAGCTTCCTTCCGGGCCGGACTTGTATTTTGCTACTAACCTCCCGTGGCCATCATAAATCCCGATATGTTTTATCGAGGTTGCCTTACTGCCAGCTATACAGAACCGGTCAGTGACCGGATTGGGGAATACCTTTATAGCATCGCCCGATTCAGATACATTGGTATTGCTGATGATGGAGTAGTTTTCTACCGGGTAATTCGCTGTGACATCGTTGATCACCCCGTCGAAACCGGTTACGGCACCTACCAATAGTCCCAGCATGATGGTCTGGTCATCGAAGATCTGGTCGTTCAGGTCCATCACTATTTCATTAGTATTGTCAATGATGAACGTAATGTCTGTGGCAGGTGTGATCTCTTCACCATCAATAAACAATGTAAAGCTGTCCGGTTCGATCTCCGTAATTCTCTTGTTAAACAGGGTGGATATTTTGGTCCCTTCGGAATGGACTGAAGCCGAAATGATGAATGTTTCTATAACCGGGTTGACCGCTTCTTTGTTGTAAAAAGGCAGAAGCCTGATCAGGTTTTTACTCATGATCCCGCCATTCCTGTAGGATATTCGTACCTTCTGGTCCTGGTGAATCCTTTTTGCTAATGTTACGATAAACGTATCGTCGTTATTATCCGACAGGGTGGCTGAGGTGCATTCTGCTGGTACGCCGTCGAGTATGACTTGTATTCCGCCATTGTGAGGAATTTCGCCCAAGGGTTCTGAGACCTCTACCTGCACCGACATTCCGTC
The DNA here is from genome assembly GCA_035638735.1 of Bacteroidales bacterium. Taxonomy (GTDB): domain Bacteria; phylum Bacteroidota; class Bacteroidia; order Bacteroidales; genus DASQZK01. The sequence continues at coordinate 236 of DASQZK010000193.1, read as the reverse complement.
AGCGGCAACGCGGGCACTCTTGTAGTAAGGCGCTGTGGGCCAGCCGGTAAGTCCTTCCAGGTAATCGACAAGCTCCAGAGCATTTTCCCGGTGTTGTGCCACCGTGGGATGGTAATCTCCACCGAAACCTAAATCACCGGTTTGCCCCGACATGTGAAACATACTGAGTTTCGGATCATTCAATTCATCAAACACACCCTGGACAGCACTCGTAATTTTCTGTGTATTAGCATCAC
>DASQZK010000192.1:0-13805 GCA_035638735.1 Bacteroidales bacterium | reverse complement strand
ATACTCCCTTCCCTACCCCTTCCTTTTCTCCTCCAATTTTCTTAGTTTTAAACCTTCCTAAAAACCTGAACCGCACAACATGAAAAAACTACCTTTTTTCTTTCTGCTTGGTTTAACTGTCATTTTACTCTCTTCGTGCAGTGACCAGGGCAACACCAAAATGGAGAAATCCATGAATATGGACGTCTGGCCGGTTGATATTGCACAGGACTGGTACAACGACCAGCCATGGATTGTAGGTTGCAATTTCACCCCTTCCTCGGCTATCAACCAGATTGAATTCTGGCAGGAGAGCACCTTTGACCCGGAAACGATCGACCGGGAGGCTGGTTATGCCGGGGGCATCGGTTTCAACACCTTCCGCGTTTACCTGCATTATCTGGTATGGGCGCAAAACCCCGAAAAGATGAAACAGCGAATGAACCAGTTCCTCGACATCACATCAAAACACGGTATCAGGGTGATGTTCGTCCTGTTCGACGACTGCTGGAATTCGGATTTCACCCTGGGCAAACAACCTGACCCCAGGCCCGGCGTCCATAATTCAGGCTGGGTACAATGCCCCGGCGGCGACAATAAGATCACCGATATGGCCTTCCGGCCTGTCCTTGAGGCTTATACGAAAGATGTCATCCAGTCAATCAAAGATGACAAACGTGTATTGATGTGGGACATCTATAACGAACCCGGTAATTCAGGCTACAAAAACAAGTCCTTATCATTGCTCAGCGATGCCTTCGGATGGGCACATAGCTGTCACCCGTCTCAGCCGGTGACCGCCGCATTATGGAATTTCTCGACCGACTTCACGCAGCTTGACTCCTGCCAGGTGGTGAATTCCGATATTATCACCTTTCATAATTACTCTCCGGCCAAAAACATGGTAACTATGATTAAGGATCTGCAGAAATACAGCCGGCCGCTGGTATGCAGCGAATATATGGCCAGGACCAATGGAAGCACGTTCAGGGATAACCTGCCCGTTCTTAAGAAATATAACGTGGGAGCTATCAACTGGGGACTGGTCAGCGGGAAGACCAATACCATTTTTCCCTGGGGATCAAAGGAAGGAACGACGGAACCTGACCTGTGGTTTCACGACATTTTCCGTGTCGACGGAAAACCCTACGATACGTCAGAGACCAGGCTGATAAAAAAACTCACCGGTAAAAACATATAGCATCATAAATTTGTATTTTTATGATATTGACAAGCCGGCAGTTGGCAGGCACTGCTTTCCCCTGTTACTGCTGACCGGTTTGCTTTAAAAACTATATTATAATACCGGATAAACGCCCGATTCATGAAGCATACACTAACCTGGGTAAGCATCTTTGCCATAGCCATGGGATTCTTTGAAGCTGCCGTGGTCATTTACCTCCGTAGCATCATGTATCCGGCGGGCTTCGCCTTTCCCCTGGCTCCCATCGCGCAGGGGCTTGCGGTGACTGAAATATTGCGCGAGGCAGCCACGCTCATCATGCTCCTGTCCGTTGGAATCATAGCAGGCCGCAATATTTCAGAACGCTTTGCCTGGTTCATTTACAGTTTTGCCATCTGGGATATCTTCTATTATGTCTTTCTCAGGTTACTGATCGGCTGGCCGCCATCTCTCATGACCTGGGACATTCTCTTCCTTATTCCGGTCACGTGGGTTGGGCCGGTCATAACGCCGGTCATTGTCTCACTCTCCATGCTATTGCTGGCAGGAGTCATTATCTTCTATTCGGCAAAAGGCATCCGTGTTGTGATAAAAGGCGCCGAGTGGTCCGGGCTGATAGCCGGATCCCTTATTCTGATCCTGGCTTTTATCTGGGATTACTCATCGTTTATCCTCTCCCGGTATACGCTGAGGGAAATATTCAACCTCCCCAATAATAAACCCCTGTATGATCTGGCCATGACATATATTCCGTCATCCTTCAACTGGTTCCTGTTTTCAACAGGGCAGGTGGTCATTCTTATTACTATTCTTCTTATGGCCCGGCGGCTGAACAGGATTATAAAAATGCCCACAGCTGGGTGATAATGATCAAAAGAAGACTATTTTTGTTATAATTACGTATTACATATCATAAATACCATAAACTTAACATCGATATATGTCCAATAATAGTGAACAGAAAGTTGAACTCAGAAATCTTCAAATCAATGATTATTTAGAGCTTAAAGATACCATGATCGAAGCCTATGCCAACTGGGAAGGATCGTACTGGAGAGAACACCATATTTCAAAACTGCTCGAAATTTTTCCCGAAGGGCAGATTTGCATACTGGTCAACGGCAAGGTGGTTGGAACAGCACTTTCCATAATTGTCAATTACGCGAAATTCGGTGATAACCACAATTACTTGCAGATCACTGGTAATTACACCTTTAACACCCACGACCCCGATGGTGATGTACTGTATGGCATTGAAGTCTTTGTTCACCCCGATTACCGTGAAATGAGACTTGGACGGCGAATGTACGATGCCAGGAAGGAACTCTGTGAAAGACTTAACCTCAGGAGCATCGTTGCCGGCGGGAGAATACCCGGTTATGCACCCCATGCCGGTAAAATGACCCCACGTGAATACATTGAGCACGTCCGCCACCGCGATATTATCGATCCAATCCTGACCTTTCAGCTCTCGAACGATTTTCATGTCAGGAAAATTCTGAAAGGATACCTTCCCGGCGATAAGGAGTCGATGGAGTTCGCCACGCTGATCGAATGGAACAACCTGTACTTCCAGGAAGACCCTAACCAGATCAACCAGACCAAGTCGGTAGTACGTATCGGACTGGTGCAATGGCAGATGCGACATTTCGAAGACATGGACAAGTTGTTTGAGCAGGTGGAATTCTTTATTGACGCCATTAGCGGGTACAAGAGTGATTTTGTACTTTTTCCGGAATTTTTCAATGCCCCCCTTATGGCCAGGTTCAACGATTTTCCAGAAGCAGAAGCCATCAGGAAGCTCGCAGAATATACCGAACCCTCACGAAAACGTTTCTCCGAGCTTGCCATCTCTTATAATATAAATATCATTACCGGCAGCATGCCTTTCATGGATGGCGACAAGCTCAAGAACATCGGTTTCCTCTGCCGGCGTAACGGCACCTTTGAGAAATACGAGAAAGTGCACATCACCCCTTCCGAACTGAGCTCATGGGGAATGGTTGGTGGTGACCAGATCAGGGTGTTTGACACCGATTGCGGTAAGATCGGTATTACGATTTGCTACGACGTCGAGTTTCCGGAACTTTCCCGTATCCTTGCCGACCAGGGGATGCGGCTCCTGTTCGTACCCTTTCTAACCGATACGCAAAACGGCTACATGAGAGTCAGGCGCTGCGCCCAGGCCAGGGCCATCGAAAATGAATGTTACGTTTCCATGGCAGGCTGTGTGGGGAACCTGCCGCGCGTGAGTAATATGGATATTCAGTATGCCCAGTCGGCGGTATTTACCCCATCCGACTTTCCTTTCCCCACGAATGGCGTGAAAACCGAAGCAACACCTAATACCGAGATGACCCTTATCGTCGATGTAGACCTGGACCTCTTAAAGGAACTTCATAATTACGGATCGGTGCGAACACTCAAAGACCGGAGAACCGATCTCTACGATCTCAGTATTAAAAAGAAAATTAATGAAGGGATAAGCGGGAAAGAAGTCGTTTTCAGATCATCGGAAGAATAATACAGGGGCGGAATATTCACCAATTTCCCGTTTTGCAGTAAAATTTATTTTGAGTATTTTTCTTACCTGAACTCAATGGGTAAAGATACTTCTGATAAATACTCTGCTATGATATTAAGATACCTGGTTTTTAATGCCTTAGCCGTCCTTATACTCAGTGGCTGCAACACGGCAAAACACCATAACAGTCTTATCGACGATACCTGGATGAAGGCAACGACCGACAGTATAGTCCGTTCTATACAGGCACCTGCCATTCCCGGCCGCGTTATTGACCTTGTCGACTTTTCAGGTCACACCCCCGATGCAGAAGGTCATTATGATTACCGCACAGACATCCAGGATGCCATCGATCAGCTCGCCTCTGCGGGCGGCGGCACATTGCTCTTCTCTCACAGCAAAGGACCTGAATACTGGCTTAAAACCACCGAAGTGTACAGAGTTGACGGGCCAATTGAATTGAGGAGTAACATTCAGCTTTTATTCGATACCAATACCCGTCTCCAGTTCGTCTTTAATCCCGAAAATTACCTTCACAACGGAAAAGGCGTGTTACTCCGCTATGAAGGTACAACGGTCTATTCATTCTCACCTCTGATACGGGCCTTCAAGGTTAATAATGTAAAAATATCGGCCAGGCCTGGTAGCGGTGCCATGCCGGTTATTGACGGCGATGGCGAGAAATGGGTCGACTGGTCGATGAATGGTGAAGATCAAAGAAAGGCATCGGGGCGGCTGGCATCCTATGAAAAAGTAAGGGAAGTCAACCACGAAGGATTGCCGCTCAACGAAAGACATTTTGATCGCATAGGCCGGGATTTTCTCAGGCCGCCACTGTTGCAATTCTTCTTGTGCAAAAATGTCATGGTTGAAGGCATAAAACTTAATAATTCCCCTTTCTGGGTAGTTCATCCCGTATTCTCGGAAAATCTCATATTCAGAGATCTTTTCTATGATTCGAACAACGTTAACAATGATGGTGTAGACGTGGAAACATCGAAAAATGTGCTCATTGAAAACATTAATTTCTACAACCATGACGACAACGTGGTGATAAAAGCAGGCCGGGACAGAGAGGGCCGGGAGGGACTCACTATTGCAGAAACAGAACTTGGCAATTTCAACAGTTCGTTTATCCACAACGGTATACTAGGTGGTCCCACAACCCGGGTCGTGGTGCGAAACTGCATTTTCAAAGGACATCATGCCTTTTGCATAGGCAGTGAAATGTCGGGGGGTGCCCACGATATTTATGTTCATGACTGCCAGTCGATCCAGAATGTATACCAGGGCGTTTATCTGAAAAGCAGCCGTAAAAGAGGCGGAGAAATCAGCCATATTTACATAAAAAACCTTCGCTTCAATTACCTGAAAGCGGACGTTATCAGTATCATCCCGAACTACGATAAGGATACAACCAGTCCCTGGCCTCCTTTGATCAAAAATATCTATCTCGAAAATATACACGCGGTGAACGCCGGAAACGGCATCAGGGTGTTCGGCTGGTTTGACCGTCCCACTGAAAATATATTTCTCGACGGCATTGTCGTCGACTCCATAAGGGGTAAACGCTTCAGCTATGGCCAGGTGGAAAACCTCAGGCTCAGGAATGTCGAGATCATGGGAAAAACGCTGGACGGCACCTATAACCTGGTTGATAAAAACATCAACACTCCTGTAACCAGGTAACTATTCTGCTCCGCCCCAACCTGGTTTTAACGTGTCACTAACAATAATTTTTGTGCGGTCTGAGTTTATATCTGACTCTGAGCATACTCCAATGTAAGGATAGAACCGGTGGCAGTGAAAATGTTGTTAAAGATATAAGCGAACGAAACTATCCAATTCAAGAACCGTTTAACGCATGGACCGGGACGTTTTTTGAGCGAATCGTCATCGATTTGTTAATGTCGGCTCCCGTCTTGGGATGATCTTTCAGTCTTGTACAGGTGTAAAAACATCCCGGCCCCCGTTCATTAATAGATTGGATTTCAGCTCTTACCGGCGGTATGCATTTTTTTTCGATAAATTAAGTTAAAAATGTATTGCGAAAAGTGAAAAAAAATATATTTGTCTTTGAAATAGTTCACGTTGAACTCGAACAAAAAAATAGTTTAATTAACTGATTGTCATGAAATTATACAGTTTGAACAGTAAGCTGGACTTCGGTGATTACAGTGGTAAAACACTGAAAGATGTATTTACGAAGGATCCCGAATTCATTGAGGAATGCATTCTTGAGAATCCGAGTTTCTGTTTTAACCCTGCGAACATTGATGCGCTGGAGGACTTGAGTGAAGCATTCGTATTTTCTGAAGAGGCCGTTGAAAAGCTGGAGGAGAAGTACGACATTTATGAGGAAGAAGAAAATGATGTTGACGACATGGATAATTTCAGTGAAGAAGATCTGAATAACCTCGGCATCATGGGTGACGGCATGGATGACGATGACTTCGACGATTTTGGTAATGATGGCGGTTTCTACGATGACAATTTCGGATATTGATCTGTACGGGCGCATGGGCGTAGGGGCGCATGGGCGTGCACCCCTACCCGCATACAATCACCCTCCCAATATGAGTTAAGGTTTTAACAATTTAAATGCATGATTCCATCTGTTTTCCCGAAGACCGGGGATGCACCACAGGATGCATAAAGGTTCGATTGCCCTGGCAGCTTTGGCCGTTCCCATATCAGCCACCTCCCAACCGAATTTTTCAAGAATAGCCTTCACATCATCTTTGGCCCCCTCGTGATTACCCCCGATGAACATGGTTGGTTTTTCGCCACCAAAATCAGGGTCAACCATTAAAGCACTTCCTACAGAGTTAAAAGCTTTTACAAAACGGGCTTCAGCAAACTTCTCCTGCAGATCCTCCATCAGTGATTTGTCAAGGCCTGTATAAAACCCCAGAACACCATCCTCTGGAGGCGCATCAGAGATCGGATTGCACACATCGATGATTGTCTTATTCTTCAGATTCCCACTTCCGGCCAGGTCCAGTGCGTTAGTAGCAGCACTGCCCTTGACAGCCAGGACGATGATCTCGCCAAATCCGGCCGTTTCCTTTACATTGCCAACAGCAACCGAAAGGTTGTTTTCCTTCTTCCAGTCCTCGAGTTTACCGGTCGACCGTGAACCGATCATCACCTCGTAACCCTTCTGTACAAAACCGGCTGCCAGTGTTGTTCCCACGGCTCCTGAACCAATAATTCCAATCTTTTTCATAACCGTTGATTTAAAATTTTTGTAGCATAAAACTATCTCATATTCCGTCTGAGAAAGCCCTTCGTCGCTGTTTGCCTTGAACGGCATGTTCTCATCCGTACACATACAGTAACAATCTCCGGAAAAATGAGTTTAGGTGAACAATGTATAAGCAGAAGCCGTTTGACGAATATGGAAGCAATGACCTACGTGGATATTATGGGCCTGCGCATCCTTGAACCTGTGACGACAGCTACAGACCTTATTGTATCGGCTGTTTGTTTTTATGCATTTTTCAGGCTCCTTAAAAAGGACAGGTCGGAACTGTATTTTAAATACTTCAACTGGTTCTTTCTTACCATGGGATTAGCAACCGCCATCGGCGGTCTCATCGGTCACGGTTTCCTTTATGCCTTTTCCTTTGAATGGAAACTGCCGGGATGGCTCACCAGTATGCTGTCTATCTCATTGCTTGAAAGAGCCTCCATCGGGTATGCCAAACCATTGCTGAAACCTAAATTGCGTGTCTTTCTCGACCGGGCGAATATTATTGAGCTCCTGCTATTCATGACATTGACATTTTCGACACTGAATTTCTTCTTCGTTGAAGTGCACTCGGCTTTTGGACTTCTCGTGGTTAACACCCCGCTTCACCTATATGTTTATTGGAAAACAAGAAGCGCAGGGAGTAAATACATGCTGGTGGCTATCAGTTTTGCCATGTTTTCCGCCATTTTCTTTATGAATGAAATTTCGGTCCATAAATGGTTTAATTATTTCGACATTTCACATTTGCTCATGGCGATGGGCTGCTGGTTTTTTTATCAGACAGCAAAAAAATTAAGATTAAGAAAATCAGCATATTCATACTCCTACTGATATTTTTTTCATAATTTAGTCTAGAATTATTCCGTCAGCTAACTATTACTGTTTAAAACTACTAACCCATGAAGAAAAATTTGCTCAAGAGGATTTTTCTTTCCTCCCTTTTCACCTTTGCTTTCTTTCTGAGTCTCTATTCGCAAGACTTCCGGATTTCAGGCATGGTGACTGATGCGTCAACGGGAGGTCCTGTTCCCGGCGCAACAGTAGCGGTACAAGGCACAACGTCGGGAACCATAACCGACATAAACGGCCAGTATGAAATTTTGGCACCCTCTGATGAATCTACCCTCATCATTTCCTTCGTAGGCTATAAATCAGCCGAAATTCCAGTCGAAGGACGCCATGTTATCGATATTGCACTCAACGTTGATCTTACAAAACTTGATGAGGTTGTCGTGATTGGGTACGGCACCCAGAAAAAAGAGGATCTGACTGGTTCGGTTGCTGTCGTCAACGTGGATGAGATGAATAAATCCAATTTCAGTACGCTTTCAAATGCTTTCCAGGGGCGTGCCGCCGGTGTTAACATCATGTCGACATCGGGCAGGCCCGGTTCACAGGCTAATGTGAAAGTGAGGGGTGTCGGTTCAATAACCCTGAATAGTCAACCACTTTATGTCGTCGATGGCGTTTCGGTAGGTTCTGAAATTCTGACCACCCTGAACCCGAACGACATTGAATCCATGCAAGTTTTAAAAGATGCCTCGGCAACAGCTATTTACGGAGCGCGTGGTGCAAACGGGGTTATTCTGATCACGACCAAAAAAGGTCAGTCGGGAAAACCTAAGTTCCGCTTTGATGCCAACGCCGGCTTGTCGTATGTTCCGAAGACCTACGATCTTATGAACACCGAACAATATGTAAGCCTTATGCAAGCGGCTTATGATGCCTTTATCCCCAGGAACCCCGACAGGACCAATTTATATACCACAGTTTATTCCGATTCAGCCAGGGCGGCCAACAACAATCTCGATACCGATACAGACTGGCAGGATGCCATTTCACGTGTAGGAAAAACACAAAACTATAACCTGAGTGTGTCGGGAGGCGGAGATAACAGCAGCTATTTCATTTCGGGTAATTACGCCAATGAGCAGGGTATTCTTATCAACACAGGTATGGAGAGGTATAACCTTCGCGGTAATTCGGATTTCTCCATTGGCGACAGGCTAAAAATTGGTGAATCAATGGTCCTGACTAAACTGTTGGTTGATGACCAGGCCCATTATACACAGGGAAGACCATGGGCCGTGTCTCTCGTAGACTCCCCTCTGATGCATATCTACGATTCCACGGCTGCGAAAGGTTTTGGAGGACCTGTCGATACACTTACCGGTGCCAATGAAAGAACCAACCCGGTAGCCGAACAAACACTGAATGAAAATACCTTCAACGAAACAAGGGTCCTGACTTCCATATATGCAGAACTGCAACTGTTTAAAGGTTTAACCTATACCCTTCGCTTCGGGGCTAACCTCAGAAGCAGGCTCACGAGGCAGTGGACACCCCAGTACAAACTTGGCAATATGCGGCTGCGTGATAACGACATTAATAAACTTTACGAAAACAACGAATATAACCAGGACCTGATTACGAGTAATATTCTTAATTACACCAACTCGTTTGGCAATCATAACCTGGGCCTGATGGCAGCCTATGAACGGACCAATATATCGTGGAGGTGGAACAGTCCCACGGGTCGCTACATCACCAATGAAAGTGTGCCGGTTTTAAACCAGGCTGAGGAAGCTTTCACTGTCAGCGGCGGGAAAGGTCAGCATCGGCTTGAATCGGTCCTTGGTAGGTTGAATTATAATTTTAAAGATAAATACCTTCTGACCGCCAGTGTACGTGTCGACGGCTCCACCCGCTTCGGGCCAGCCGGCGGAAGGTACGGGACCTTCCCGTCTTTCTCTGCAGGCTGGAAAATTAATGAAGACTTCCTGACCAATGTGCAACAAATTAATATGTTGAAATTACGCTTTGGCTGGGGGCAGACCGGGAATGAAAATCTGGATGACTACCAGTATTTCGCACTCATCGATCCGCTTCGAAACAGTCGCTATACGTTCGGCGTAAACCAGGATCTCTGGCTGGGCGGGGCCTCCACTTCATTCCAGAATAATCCGATGATCAAATGGGAGGCTGCCGAAATGACAAATTTTGGGTTGGATATTAATGCCTTCGCCAACAGATTACAGGTAACGGCGGAATACTATATTAAAAACCAGAAAGATATGCTGGTCAGCAAGCCGATTTCGGTTACCTTCGGTAAATATGTAGCTTATGGACCTACCGAGAATGTCGGTGCCTGGGTTAACCTGGCGAAGATACAAAACAGGGGATTCGAGTTCACCGCTTCCTGGCGCAAAATGGAGGGTGCGTTCCGTTATACCATAAGCGGTAATTTCTCTACCTATAAAAACGAAGTGATCGATCTGGGTCTCTCCAAAGAATTAGGCAAACCCGAGATTGTGACAAATTATACCATCACAGAACCAGGTCATACTATAGGAAGTTTCTATGGTTACGTCGCAGAACGAATCCTGCAGGTCGAGGATTTTGAACAGGACGAAAACGGCAACCTTATCATGGATTCGAACGGAAATTACCAACTCATGGATGCTTACCAGGAAGCCGGTACATCTCCCGGCGATATTAAATTCAAAGACCTCAACAATGATGGGGTTATTAATGCCCTCGACAGAACAATAATCGGTAAGTCATTACCTGATTTTAGCTACGGGCTTAATATCGATTTGACATACAAGAATTTTGACGTAACACTCTTTTTACAGGGTATGCAAAATATGCAAGTGTATAATGATCAAATGGCCAATTTAAGCATCGCAACAGACCGGTACGGTAAAGATGAAAATAAACTGGTCGATGTCCTCGATTACTGGACACCGGAAAACCGGTCCAACACGATGACCAGACCTTATGTTGTCGATGAAAACAATAATGCCCGGTTGTCCACATGGTTTATTGAAAACGCATCATTCCTGCGCATTAAGACATTGCAGGTGGGTTATTCCCTGCCTTCATCCCTGATGCAAAGAGTTGGCATCGACCGCGTAAGGGTTTTTGCTAATGCCAATAACCTCTACACCATAACCAAGTACAGCGGGTATGACCCTGAAATAGGCGATACAGATCCCCTGGGCACGGGCACCAACAATCCACTGAATACTGGCGTCGACCTGGGCTTCTACCCCGTCCCCCGATCATTCATGCTTGGATTCCAACTCGACTTTTAATTTTTTAAACCCGATAAAAATGAAAAAGTATCTCAAATATATTTTCACGGTTATAATCATGACGAGTATCCTGCCTTCATGTGAAGATTACCTCAACATAAAACCACCAAACAACCTGAGTGAGGCGCAATACTATAAAACCCAGGAACATGCTATCCAGGCAACGACAGCCTGTTATGACCCGCTCAAACACCCCGGTGCATTTAATATTAATTTCTTCTTTGTCTTTACTTCATTCAGCGACCGGGGCATTCATGAGCAGGCTGCACTTAACAAGCTCTCATTCACCGCCAATACCAACTGGGTTATTCAAATCTATACCTACCTCTATAAAGGTATTGCCCGATGCAATGTTGCCCTGGAAAAGATTCCCGATATTCAAATGGATGAAGATCTGAAAGCCAGGCTTTTGGGTGAAGTCAGATACTTAAGGGCACTATATAACTTCTACATTGTCACTATCTACGGAACAGCACCGGTCATCGATCATGTAATTAATGACCTTGACGTTAAATTCCATAACAGCACAAGGGAAGATTTCCTAAACATTATTGAATCGGACCTCAAGCAGGCTATTGATGTCCTTCCCCTGACTTACGACGATGCCAATGTTGGCAGGGCTACCAGGGGAGCTGCCATGGCTCTGCTGGGCAAGACATACCTGTATTACCAGATGTGGCCCGAAGCGAAAGACTACCCGCAGCAGGTTAAAGACCTGGCCGACAACCAGGGTGTATATGGGCTGATGATGCCCCAGGGAGATGCACCAAAGGATTATATTTATGCCTACCAGTGTAATTTTTCGGCAATAGACCTGACCACCCCCTCGGGGAATACGTATGACAGTGAAAACAACAAGGAATCAATCTTTGAAATCCAGTTTGCCGAAGGCGGCTGGGAAGTATGGGAAGGCGGCTGGCAAGCCGACGGTTCCCTCACCGATCTCTACTTTGGTCCGGATGGTTATAAAAACCTCGTTCCCACAGCCGACTTTGTCAATGCTTTTGAGAAGGCCCCGGCAAGTCATCCTGCAGGCCTTGAATATGATCCAAGGCGTTATGCTACAATTTATGAAGAAGGTGATACCATTCATTACCTGCCATCTATCGATCCTCCAATGGCACCTGTACCTTGGCATAGTAACAAAAATACAAACCCGAGTATTTCACAGGGGTATGGTTGGCAGAAGTACTTCGATCCCTGCTATAACACTAATAACGGTCCGACCAACCTGAAAATCATGAGGTATTCAGATGTTCTTCTTATGCTCGCTGAAGCCGACTATCATGTCAACGGGAGCACCCAGCTCGGACTCGATTGTATAAACGAAGTGCGTAACCGGGTAGGATTAACTCCGGTAACCCAGGTTACCCCCCAGGCAATTATACATGAGCGCGATGTCGAATTCGGTTTCGAATGGATGCGCTTCTTTGATCTGGTAAGATGGAGCCTTCTGGACGCCCCCTGGGTTACTATTACCGATTTTATCCCCGATTTCATTGTAGGTAAGAATGAAATCCTTCCCCTGCCACAATACGAGATCAACCTGTCGGGCGGAAACCTGCTTCAAAATCCGGGATATTAAAAAATGGAGAGTCAAACCTGACAGGTTTTTAAAAACCTGTCAGGTTTAAGGATAACGGATTATCGGATGACTACAGAAAAGAGAAACTATTTAGTACACCTTCTCCCCCTAATCATATTTCTTTCAGGCTTTGCCTCACTGGTTTATCAAATTGTCTGGATCAGGCAGTTCTCCCTTCTGTTTGGCACCCATCTGCTTTCTACCAGCACGGTCCTGACAGTGTTCATGGCCGGTCTGTCAGTTGGTGCCCTGCTTTTAGGAAGAATAGCCGATCATATCAAAAAGCCAATCTGGCTCCTGATAATTATCCAGACTGGTATTGCTCTTTTTGCGTTCCTGTTCACCCCTCTTTTCAAAATCATTAGCGACCTTTACATATCAATTAATCAATCGGGGACATGGCTCTCATACATGCCGAATCTTTCCCGCTTTCTCCTTTCTTTGCCGGTATTGATCGTTCCCACCATCCTCATGGGAGGGACTCTTCCGGTTATGATCAAGCTTTACACCGAAAACCTGACTCACCTGGGTAACCGCACAGGATCACTTTATTCACTGAATAATGCCGGGGCTTTTGCAGGTGGACTGTTGAGTGGATTCTTCATGTTACGGATACTGGGATCACATGAAACGAATATGATCGCCGCTTCTGTCAACCTCCTCAATACACTGTTGTTATTGTTTGTGGCAGTCATACTTACACGATATCCTAAGCCGGCCAACGTTGAAAGACCGACGGCTTTACCCGGGCAGCAAAGTCAGCCAACTCCCGCGCTCATAAAAGCCGTCCTGGTTGTCACAGCCATTGAAGGCTTCACAATGCTCGTCTATGAGATTCTATGGACCAGGACCATTCTTGAAGTCTCGTACGATAAATCCTCCTACGTATATACTACGGTTATCCTGGGTTTCCTTTTCGGCCTTTCCTCAGGCTCATTCCTTTCACGGAAAAAGATCGATAAATGGAAAACCCTTACTGAGAAATTTGCTTTCGTAGAATTCGGAGCAGGTATTGCCGCATTACTCTCTTTTATCCTGTTTACATACCTCTCTGCTTCATTGTTTAATGCCAGGATGAGCATTGAAACATGGTTTCATGCTTCGGGAAGAGATTACGTAATCTTTTTCTTCCTTACTTCTTTTCCCGCTTTTTTCATGGGTATCAGTTATCCGTTGGTGGG
>DASQZK010000191.1:0-5950 GCA_035638735.1 Bacteroidales bacterium | reverse complement strand
TTTTGGTAAGAGGGGCCACATACCGGCCTTACCACCATCCGAAAAGTTCACCCTCTGGAAAGAAGTCATGGTCCCTGAGCGAAGCCGAAGGGTCATGAATTTTCTTGCAGGTACAAATTAAACGACATTGATTTCAGTTGTATGAAAATTTCTTTAGATATTATCAAATAATTCGATCATTTGCTCACCGGCAAGCAAGAAACCTCCGACCGCATAGGCATTGGTATATCTTTCAGGAAACTCAACCGGAGATGCACCTCCAGGTTGCACATAGCACAACCTTCCATAGTCATTTACCGATTGGCATAACCCTTCCCAGGCATTTAATACTGCCGGTAAAAACTGATCCTTATCCAAAATGCCGTTGTTGATGCCCCATGCCATTCCATAACAGAAGAAAGCTGTTCCGCTTGATTCCTTCATGGGAAACTCAACCGGATCAAGCAAACTGGCCCGCCACATTCCATCATCGCCTTGTAGTTCAAGGAGACGGGTGGACATTTCCTTTAATAATTCTTCATACTTTCCCCTGTATGGATCGTCTGGGGGCAGGTTTTTTAAGATCCGGGCAAGCCCGGCAACAACCCATCCATTGCCCCTGGCCCAGAATATCTTCTTCCCGTTAGCAGAACGCTTTTCAATAAATCGCTTGTCACGGTAAAACAACGAATCTTCTTTATCATAAATAGGTGTGATGGCATCAAAAAATTGCGTATTCAGGAAGTCATAGTATCTCCTGTCTCCGGTGATTCTGCCCAACTTTGCCCAGGTTGGGGGAGCCATAAAAAGTGCATCTGCCCAATGCCAGTCTTCTCTGCCTGACATGGTATTAACTTTCAGTATGGAATCGAACTGTTCTTTGGTGGGAGCCAGCATATAATCTTTTCCTTCAATTTCGTATAAGTCCAGATAGGTGCTGCCACAGAGATGATCATCGGCATGACGGAAGCGGGGAGCAAGCGTATAATTGGTTGCCCCGGCCCATAATTCCGCCATTTTCAAATATTTTTCATCATGGGATACCCGATATTGGGCCATAAGTCCCGGGTAAAATGATGACGGGATCCAGGAATTCAAAATAAAACGTTGCCAATTATCAGCAAGGTGCACATTTTTCAGCTCGTAATCACAAACCATTGTCATGATTTCTTTAACCTCCTTCTTTTCGGGTATATGACTGACTTTTTTACTACAGCCAAAACTAACGACAACGATTCCAATCAGAAGTAAACACTTTTTCAACATAATCATAAAGTTTCTTATTTAATCTAATTTAATTTATTTGAACCTCTACTCACCTGGCATTTGAGATAACCCTATTTCTTCTCTTGTGAACCTTTCTGACCGGCAGGCTGGTTTGATTATTTTATCCAGGTTACCTGCTCCCAAAGTCTCACCTTCCAATACTTCAAAAAATCCCGGGTTGCGGGAAGCTCCTGTGCCATGAAAAATTTTCAGTTTCCATTTTTCTTTAACCATTGCAAAAAAGCCTATGCCGGGAGATGTACCAGCTATTTCTTTAGCAAACTAATGCTGATATTCTTATAACGGGAATTCCGGGTGAACATTTGCCTGAATCCGATGCGGCCCTTGGTAATGTCCGGAAATTTGTCTGTTTTCCACGCGAACAATCTGCGCTGATCAGGATTATCCACCTCCATAAACAACCAATCGCCGTGTTTCATAACCGTAATATGGCTTGTAACGCCCTTATGGAAAAGACCGGTTTGGTGGTAATCCGGATCCAGGTTCGTTCCACGGAGGGTATTCCCCTCCGGCATGTACCGGCGGGCACGCACATAGTCATTGTCAGGATCGGTAGTGGAATAGCTGATATGGTAGGTGTTCATGTTACGAAAATATTTGCCCATGGTCGGCACCCGCCTCATCTCGTTCCACTTAGTGATATCTTCTTTGTAAGGGCCCTCCCCGCTGCCGGTGGCCTGCAGATAGAGAATATTTACTCCCCGAACCGATGTGTCCAACCGTGTGTAGTCGTACTCTATTTTTACATCCCCTTCGAAAGAACGCCTGGTCCAGAGCACAGCATGGCTGGCATCTTCGTCGGGCACCGGACCGGCAAACAGGCTCATGCCTTCCGGACCGTTGACGACTTTGGCCTTGTCACCATCAAGAAACCACTTTCTCTTCCAATTGTGGGTGCCTTCATCCTTCAGAACGGCATTCCACGCCAGGCTTTGGGCAGCTTTAAAAGCTTGTTCTTCTATTTCGTTATCATCCTCTTTTTTTTGGGCACTATGCCGTTCGCCGGCGTTCAATACCTGTTCCGCACGGTCCTTCCCTATACGTTCGATAAGCTGCTGCACAAACAGGCTTCCTGGTTCGACCGGTGCGGTCGGGCTTTCAATATAGCCGTTGCCCATCAGAGCGAAACCATAAAACTTACATTCCCGCGGTGTGCCCCAGTAGCCTGAACGGGTGTTGGCGTACATGATGCCACCAGGTTTGAAGCCTTCTTTTTTATCACCCGTGTAACCAATCGCGAAGTTATTTTCCCCTTCTGTTTCCGGGTCCATGACTATGATATTAGGTGCATTACAATTCCAAATCAATGTATTCGAAGCAGCCCATCCATGTCCGGTACCGGAATCTCCACTATTGATCGCCGCAATGCTCCCGTCTTTCGTCGTGACGTTATCGTAAAGGATGCCGGTTCCCCAACGGTGGTGTGGTTCGGATTGTCCTCCGCGCACGGCAGTGCAATTCACAAAGGCGTTAGGACCCATAACCCTTGATCCCCCCGCAAAATCGTGACGCCCATCCTCCGCAAAACAGTTGTAAACCAGATTGCCGGTACCACCGTTAATATCGAAAGAATAACGCAAGCCTCCGTGAAAGCCTCCTATGGGTTCAAGGTACTTGCAATCCCGAACAGTAACCTGACGTGAGTTATCTCCGATAGTCACAGATGAAAAATAGAGGTGCCTGGCAGTCACATTCCTTACCCAGCTGTCCATGGCATTACTGACGGAGATGCCAGTCCTGAAATTCAGGAAGTTAGAACTTTTGCCTGTATCTTTTACGGTAGTGTCATAGTCGGATACCACAGAAAGTGACTCCACGCCGCATTCGGTCGCCAGAGAAGACACATCCACTTTAAATACTTCTCCACCGCCATGTTCTTTTGCGATCGACTGCGGCATCATCACGTCAAGTGTGATCGTATTGCCCTCCACCTTCGCAATTTTTCGCAGGTGCGTGAACTGGTACGACTCCGGCTTCCAGGGATGTTTATGCGAACCTTCTTTTCCACCGCGAATATGACGGAGACGCTCTCCCATGCCAAGGTCGTCGATCCACTTTTGGTTGACGGTTTTCTTAACAATCACAAAGTCGCCGGCTTTGAACCCACTGGCATCGGTCACCGTAAGTTTATAGCTGCCGGAGGGCACATAGTCGTCCGTGATCCGAACGGTGCTTTCCAAATCTTTTTCGATTTTACCCTGACCTACATTGATGGCATTTTTCTCACCATTGGAGCTCCGAAAGATCAGTATCGTGCCGTTTTCATCGTCACCTTCACCGCGAAGAACGACTCCGGACGGAATAGATAAGCTGCCATTGATATAGTAAGTGCCGGCTTTGAGCAGGACCGCTCCTTTGATGCCGTCGGCACCGGCTGTCATTTGCGAAACGTTGGACAGGGCTGCCTGAATCTCTTCCCGGCTGTCGGGTCCTTTGGGATAGGCCATGTTGCCGTCAGGACTCGTTTTGCCTTTAAGCGGACTCAGGGTCTTCCTTACAGGAACATCAGGAATAGGTACATTACTCTGTTTGTAACCTACTTTGGACCAGTCGAGGACACGGTCGCCCTTGTCACTATAAGGCTTATAGACAAGCTTTCCGTCAGGACCCATCGAAACAAGGGGCGAGAGCGGACTTGGTTTGAATGTATTGGTGGGTACTTCATCAGGTGCGGGATTCACCCACGACTCGGGAAGATTAGAATCAGAATCCTGAGAATATAATTCGGTATTCATCATCGGGCTTGCAACAAGGCTTGCAAATAAAGCAACATGTAAAATCTTCATCATGAGGTTTTATTAGAGATACTTGTATTTATAAGAAAACATTATATTAAAATTTTATAACATGTAAAAATACACAGAATTTATCCCGGGAAAGATTTGTATTTATCCCAGGTTATTTTGATTGCGTTTCAGAAAGTATTTATGTGCACGTTCCTTTTACTGTGCAATTGCTTGTCTAACAACTTTACCAATGACAAGTGTCTTTAACATGCTGTGAATATGCAACAATGCAATTTAAACAACCTAACCTTCCCTCCGCTACCCCTCGGGCCCCTGGAAGGGGAGGCCAGCCGCACATATCATCGACAAGTTTGAATACACTAAGTGGGAAAGATATCCGGTATGAGGCTGAGATTCTATGAGGAGATGAATTATTGCGCACCGAGGAGCGCCGGGGTACGGGGCGGGCAAATATCGATAGAACGATAATTTGTAGCATGGCCGTGGCGATCTGTAAGCGCATCATTCCGAACAATGCAGTTGTGTAATATTTATACATAAAAATGTAATTTTTACACAATCTTATTGAAATATGAAATAATCGATTATGAATGTAAATATGGCATTCAATGTCGTTTAGCCAAGCTCCACAAGACGTAACTTGAACGATCCCGTTCTTCCCTTCTCACTGCCCTCTAAACAGCTATGAACCTGTCATTTCGAAGCCCAACCCCTGGCCGGGCAGAGTCGTAAAGCTTAGATGACAAGTTATATATTCACATCATGTTAACGATTCGGTCATTGGTATGTGCGGCTGGCTTCCCCTTCCAAGGGACCGAGGGGTAGAGCGGGATGGTTCACAGCATGTTAACAATACTTGTCATTGGTAAGAAGAGAAACGACTGAGAAATCTCATAGGCTAAATGTTCATTAATCCTGATTGATCATGTTACGATGTAGGGATTAGAACGACCCGCCAATAAAGTGATCAACGAATGTTAAATACTAAAAAACTATGCATCTCGCGGATGAACCTTTCGAAATCATTTAACAACCAGAATCACCCGATAATGCAGACTCATCACCTATTGATCACCATCATGGTTTTTAACGATAGATTTTTGGTCTCTCTACAGATCTCTATTTTACAATCTTTGTCAGATCTGACTTTTTTATTTGAACAACCGGATGGAACGCACTGCTCTCCATATAATGGAGTAAACTGGTTTTCAATTGTCTTGCCTCAGGACGACTCTCCAGCCCATTTACCAAATCGACACCGCTGACCAACAGGCAGCCCTTGCCTACCCGGACTTCAAAAAGCAGCGCCAGCCGGCGGTTGGTAACCCAGTCATCGATAATGCGCACAATGGGTTTCAATTCCGTCGTAAAGGAATCGAGCTGAATGGCATCTGCATGGCTCATCGCATCCCACCACTGCCAGTTGGAGTGGTATTCAGTCGGAAAAAGCTTCAGAGCGGGATGTTCCGGATTACACAAAATACCAAGGGTATGTGGCTTTTGACCACCTGTCCAGGCAGTGTTCCAGAAAATGCTTGAGAATCCGACGCCTACATCTCCGCCCATTTCCGGGGATACTTTTCCTCTTCCGAGACTAAGCAATACCTTTCCGCCATTTTCCAAATAATTAATAGTTGCAGGATCCAGCTTCTCAACGATTTTAATTCCCTCCAATATGTACGGAGGATATTCAGGATAAACCCAAACGTCCCAGGAATTCTCAAACTCATCAATGCTCACTTTTAAAGTCAGTTTACGGGGTCTGTATTCTTTTGGAAAAGTATAACTGACTTCACCCAGATCAACGGCATTACGTACCGGAATATCATGTTGCCCCAGAGTTCCTTCAGCTACCACTACATTGTTTTGGATTATCTGCCAGACAGGGTTCACGGCACTTAGAGGATTCTCGCCGAAATGCGCAACTTCAATATTTG